>NZ_JFGV01000006.1:0-113556 GCF_000612035.1 Photorhabdus aegyptia
AAAAAGCAAGGAGAGAAGGCTATGAAGCCGCAAAAAATCGCAATATTGAGTTTGATCATTATTTGTGTGACGTTACTCATATTCACGTGGATAATGATATATACTGGCCTTTACAGATTTGAATAAAAATTTATAATTAGATCTTTCCCTATTCCAATATTAATTATTTTAAGATAATTCACCATTTCTATTCATCGGACATATACAATCAAACAACCCATAATATTATAAAAATATTGATAAGCTTCATAAATATATATACTTCTCAAAGGTTATCACAATTAAATTTAATACGTAAATAAATAACCTTTTCACTTAAATAGTAGGTTATTCCACATAATAACCTACTTCTACTTTTTTATATTTTATCTAGACAAACTGATGTGGTTAACCAATAGGAAGAGGATATATCTCAATCAGAGTAAATTTCACACAAACACGATAATTTATGTTCATTTCATATGAAGAAATATCTTTAATTTACCATTTTATCTATAAATTATTAGTCTTATCAATTGTGCTATTTTGTACTTATTGACGCATGATAAAAACACAAAAAGTTCATAAAGAGTCATGATTCAAGATAGGGTTTAAAATATACCGGAGAATAATTTATCCTCCGGATTAAAATAACAATCAGCCAAATAATAATTAGGAAACTTTGCCACTTTACAAAAAAGCGGTTCAAAGCTGACAGCTAATACATTCAGAAACTATTTTATCTATATATACAGCCCTTAACTGTCTTTCTTTTTTATTATTAACAGCCTCACTCGCCGCCAATTTATAATCATCAGGAAGATTATCTGAAAAATAATTCAATTTTTCCTTAAGTAAGGATACATTGATAATATTTTTATTTCTAACATTACCTACAATAGACAAGAATAAAGTAAAAAAATTAGCTTTATTCAACCAATAGGATTTACTAGTAAATTTCATTTTTAATATAATAGAAGCTGTTTTTTCAAAATTATCAATAAGATCGTCTTTTTCTTCAAACACATAAGAATAACTATTCAAATAATCATATGTCTTATCATTCCTATTAAAAAATGAATATAGATATGTTGACATAATATTCAATATATGAATTAAATGTACTTTTCTACTCAAATCTCTTGATGTGTAAATACCCTTTTCCAAAATTAATTTTCTAAAATTATTAACTTCCTTAGTTTTTGCCCAAGAGTAAAATTCTACAGGAATATTTGGATCTTCTTTGAACTGAGCTTCTTCATCTTCCATCCAAGATACATCGATTTGATCAGTCAATAATTTCGCAACAAGCATATAATCTGATGTAGAATATTGAGATGCTAACTTTTCTATAATTGTCAAAGAATTTGATGTTCTATTAATTCTCTGAAATATATCATTAACCTTAGGATCGTCATTTTCAAGATCAAGCTCAATGACTGCTATTTCATACTTTAGAAAATTAGCTTTCTCATCACCATCTAATTCATTAAAGTATTTATTTCTCACAGGAAATTTATCATCAATAAATTCCATTATCGCATTTGTTCTTTGCTGTCCATCAACAATACAAGAAACTGTTATCATTCTATCTACATCAATTTTCCCTTTCGATATAAATATCTGCGGAAAAGGATAACCAGACAATATTGTATCAATAAAATCTACTTTATGTGTTTCTCTCCAGACCAAATTTCTTTGAAAATATGCGTCAGGTATTAATTTTTTACTACGAATATCATTCACTAAATTTAGCAAAGAAACTGAGCGAACTCTATAATCTATCATATTACCCCCTCTCTATATTTTTCAATTATATCAGATTGTTTAATTTCAAAAAAGCATTGTGATTGATATATGCCAGCATTTATAGATTTAAATAAGCATCTATAACTTTGAGACAACTTGTTAAAAAATGAGAACCAATCTTCTTTTTCAGGGCAATACGGCATTAAATCCGGCCTAAATATTCCTTTAGAAATACAATTTTTATATTGTGCAAATTTACTTCTATTACTCTCTCTATCTCGAGGAAAGTCTCTTATATCTTGAAATCCTTTTGTTTTATAAAAAACAATTTCCGAGTACCTAATAAATAATTCATAACTAATAATCGCAATATCTAAATCAGAATTTCCTGGAGAGAATGTAGAAGATTTATATATGCTTTGACCAATTTTTGCAGATCCAACAACATGTATTGACGAAAATGGTATGCAAAATTTAGAGCTAATCTGATTAAATATTTCATATTGTAGCTCTTCATTATTATGAAAAACATGTGTTGGATAGCATAAGTATATTTTTCTCACTATTTCATGATGTGGAATATTATTATCTATACCAACATCAATCCCTCTCATATAATCTGCCATTTCTGTTCCACTTAATATTTAATTTTACAAGATATATGAAAATACAATTTATATAAATAATAATATTATAAAAACATCAATAATATCTATAAAAAATCTATTTCTTGGAGGATTATCACAATTAAATTTAATACGTAAATAAATAACTTTTTCACTTAAATAGTAGGTTATTTATCCATACAATAACCTACTTTCATTTTTGTTTTATATTTTATCCAGGCAAAATTGATGTGGTTAACCGAGAGGTACAGCACAAATGTTGCCGCTCATCAAAAATATCAATTCGCCACACCTGGTGATTGCGGCCAATATGAAGAGGTTTACATACACCTTTTACCTCACCACTACGAACCGACCGAATATGGTTAGCATTAATTTCCAATCCAACAACTTTTTTCTCACCTTCGGAACAGAGATACCCAGCTAAAGAACCGAGTGATTCTGCCAGCACAACAGATGCCCCGCCATGCAATAAACCAAATGGCTGACGGGTGCGATGATCCACCGGCATTGTGCCTTCAATATAGTCATCACCGATATGCGTGATTTTTATACCCAGATGGCCCATCATACATTGGCTATTTACTTGATTCAGGCTATCCAGTCCAATATCACGTTTCCAAATCATGGGATTATCTCCAATAAAGCTTGCAACGGATGCTTAAGTACTTGCCCTTCTATCCGCTTAACCTGACTGCGGCAGGAATAACCGGAGCTTAGACAACGCTCCAATGGTAATTTCTGCAAGGCAGGTTGCCAGGATAATTTATAGATACCAATAGAGTGTTCTATATTTTTGTTTTCATGACCATAGGTTCCAGCCATGCCACAGCAGCCTACACTGATATTATCCAGCTTGCTACCCAACCGATGGAAAATTTTTCCCCATTGTTGACTACTGCCCGGTAGCATAGTCACTTCAGTACAATGTCCAAATAGATACCATTTATCACCTGATCTTTCTTCATGGTTACTTTTCTCCGGTAAGGTATTAATCAACCATTCATGAACAAGCTGAACCTCAAACTTCCCACGCTGTTCTCCCAAGATTTCTTTATATTCGTCCCGGTAGCACAGTACCAGCGCTGGATCGACACCGACCATAGGAATACCCAACTCAGCAACCCGGTTCAGAAAATCTGACGTTTTCCTGGCCGTTTTAGCAAAACGGGATAAAAATCCTTTGATATGTTGTGCTTTACCATTTGGAGAAAATGGCAGCAATACCGGTTTATATCCCAATTTCTCTACCAAATAGGCAAAATCAGCCACAACTTTAGCGTCGTAGTAACTAGTGAACGGATCCTGAACGATCAATACATGTTCGTTACGATGAGCCTGATCCATTTTTTCAAGCCGTTCCAGTGTGGTCGAAAGCGCATAATGACCCGCCAGTTGTTGGTGCAGCGTCGGGCTGGATAATAAGGGTAAATCCACCATGCCGATAGTCCGGCGACTCAACTCTTGCATCCACGGCTGTTTCAGAAAGAAATTAAAGACCCGAGGAACCTTAGCCATTAATGGCGTACTGCTTTCCGCACTCGCCACGATATGATCACGTAAAGGGCGAAAATAGCGACCGTGATATAACTCAAGAAAACGTGCACGAAATGACGGAACATCAATTTTAATCGGGCACTGCGTTGAGCAAGCTTTACATGCCAGACAACCAGACATTGCCTCTTTCACTTCGTGAGAAAAGTCATATTCTCCACGCCATGCCTGCCAGCTATTGTGAGTCTTCTCAATCAACCCTCGCAAACTTGGTCGTTTTTGTTCTAATCCCTGTTTCAGTAACGTCGGGTCCACACCCTGTTCAGCCAAAAGGCGCAGCCATTCACGCACGAGTGTCGCGCGTCCTTTCGGCGAATGGATACGTTGCTGACTCACTTTCATTGATGGACACATCGGGCTTTTTACATCGAAATTAAAACAGAGCCCATTCCCATTACACTCCATAGCACCACGGAATGTATTCCTGACATTTACCGGAATTGTCCGGTCATAAGTTCCTCGCTTGACGGCATCGACTTGCATCATAGAGGCATCAACCCCCATCGGTGGACAAATTTTACCCGGATTCAAGCGGTTATCCGGGTCAAAGGCCGCCTTAATCCGGCGTAATTCTTCATACAAAATACGACCAAAAAACGCCGGACTGTATTCAGCACGAAATCCTTTACCATGCTCTCCCCACAGCAAACCACCATAACGTGCCGTAAGACTGACAATTTCATCAGAAATCTGTTTCATCAGTATCTCTTGCTGAGGATCACACATATCCAGCGCCGGCCGAACATGCAGCACCCCCGCATCCACATGACCAAACATACCATAATTGAGATGATGGCTATCCAATAGCTGCCGGAATTCCGCAATATAATCAGCAAGATGCTGTGGCGGCACACATGTATCTTCCACAAAAGGAATAGGTTTCGCCGCACCTTTACTGTTACCCAACAAGCCAACCGCTTTCTTGCGCATTGCATAAATACGCTCAATATCAGCTAACTCTCGGCAAATTTGATAACCAATAACCCCTGCTTGCTTGCCATCCATCAGTTCATCAAGGCGCTGACAAAGTGTTTCTACTTGCCGCTCTATCAAAGGTTGATCATCGCCACTGAATTCAACAATATTCAACCCCTGCATATCTTTGTTAGGAACATCAGTGATCAATTCCTTAACTGAATGCCAGACGATATCCTCACGCGCCAAATTCAACACCTTGGAATCCACGGTTTCAACCGATAACGCCTTTGCCTTCACCATAAAAGGAGCATTACGCAATGCAGAATCAAATGAATCATATTTCACATTCACCAGCCGCCTGACTTTCGGCAGCGGGGTAATATCCAAAACCGCTTCGGTAATAAAAGCGAGTGTTCCTTCTGAACCAGTTAAGATACGCCCCAAGTCAAATTTCTGCATATCGTCACTGAAAACATGGCGCAAATCGTAACCGGTCAGAAAACGATTGAGTTTGGGGAATTTTTCAACAATAAGTTCACGTTGTTCACGGCAACGACTAAGCACCGTGTTATAAATGCGACCGACAACCGAATCTTCTTGCGCAATCGATTCCGCCTGGGCTATATCCATAGCGCGGGTGTCAAGTAATTCCCCCCCTAATAGAACGGCCCGCAGGCTAAGAACATGATCAGAAGTTTTACCATAGACGAGTGAACCCTGACCGGATGCGTCGGTATTAATCATGCCGCCCAATGTTGCACGGTTACTGGTTGAAAGCTCTGGTGAGAAGAAATAACCATATGGACGCAAATATTGGTTCAGTTGGTCTTTAATCACCCCCGCTTCAACTCTGACCCAACCTTGCTCCGGGTTAATCTCAAGGATACGATTCATATAGCGGGACATATCCACCACAATGCCATCATTAAGCGCCTGACCGTTTGTGCCTGTACCGCCACCGCGTGGAGTAAATGTCAAATGCTGATACTCTTTTTCACCGGCGATACGAGCCAATAAAACCACATCGGCACTGGATCGGGGGAAAACGACAGCCTGTGGTAAGAGTTGGTAGATACTGTTATCTGTCGCCATTGTCAGACGATCAGCATAACTGCTTGCAACATCTCCGGTAAATCCTTGTTCCTTTAATGTATCCAAGAACTTCTGTGCGACCTCACTGACGTGCGGTGCTTGTGATATGCGTGGGATCATTGTCGTTTTGACCCTTTTAAAATGAGTGTCCACATTGCTCCATTTATACTATCTTTGAATCAATGCCTTAATCAGCCGTAATCATTTACCACCGTTAACTGATTTGTCTGAGAAGGCAAGCGTTTACCTTATCATAATATTCACCTATTTTGAGTAACCTATATACCCTATGGATTTCAAGATGCATCGCGGCGGCAAGGGAGCGAATCCCCGGGAGCATAGATAACTATGTGACCGGGGTGAGTGAATGCAGCCAACAAAGAAGCAACTTGAAAGATGACGGGTATAGATAACATCCTATTTATTCATTATCTTTAGCGCCACTAACTCCCTGAGAGAAATTAACTTATGGACAAATCTCAACCACATTATGACCTGCCAAAGCTATTATTTACTTTAATTTTCTTATCACTGTTAATTGTTACTAGTTTTTGGGTGATAAAACCCTTTATCTTCGGTTTTGTCTGGGCCGGCATGGTTGTTATCGCCACCTGGCCATTATTAGAAAAACTACAAAACAGTTTATGGGGTAAACGCTGGATTGCCGTCTCCATCATGACGCTACTGCTAATTCTATTATTTGTGATCCCTGTCGCATTACTGGTCAGCAGCTTATTGGAAAACAGTGCGCCATTAATCCAGTGGGCTAAATCCCCCACCCATTTTCAGATACCGACAATGACCTGGCTGAATAGCATTCCTCTGGTTGGCGATAAACTTTACAGTGGTTGGAACTCGCTCATTACTGATGGCGGAAATGTCCTGATAGCTAAAGTCCAGCCTTATATTGGAGAAGCAGCAACCTGGTTCTTTACTCAAGCAGCAAATGCCGGGCGCTTCGTATTCCATCTCGGTTTGATGGTGCTATTCAGCGTTCTCTTATATCTGAAAGGCGAACAGGTGACGCTAAGTATTCGCCATTTTGCCATTCGCCTGGCAAATAAACGCGGAGATGCCGCCATTCTATTGGCAGCGCAATCTATCCGCGCCGTCGCGCTCGGCGTAGTCGTTACCGCGCTGGTTCAAGCTATTATCGGTGGTCTCGGTCTGGCTGTTTCCGGCATTCCTTATGCTACGTTGCTGACAGTACTTATGTTTGTCTGCTGTGTCGCTCAGCTTGGCCCATTACTGATTTTAGTTCCTGCTGTCGCCTGGCTTTACTGGACCGGTGATACAACCTGGGGAACCGTGCTACTGGTCTGGAGCTGCATCGTAACCACAATGGATGGATTTCTTCGCCCATTTTTAATTCGTTTGGGCGCAGATTTACCTATGGCGCTGATATTAATAGGCGTCATTGGTGGAATACTCTCATTTGGCATGATTGGCTTATTCATCGGCCCCGTTGTATTAGCGGTTGCTTATCGTTTATTAATCGCATGGATGAATGAAGTCCCAGAGCCTGAAAATGATTTAGCCGAAACGGAAAAATATCTGGAACAAGAATTGTCAGAATAATTTGTATGATATACCCGTTATCTTTCAAGTTGCCTCTTTGTTGGCTGCGCTCACTCACCCCGGTCACATAGTTATCTATGCTCCCGGGGATTCGCTCCCTTGCCGTCGCGATCCATCTTGAAATCCATAGGGTATAATTAATTCTGACTTACACAGCGAAAGAGAATTAGCTCTTTCGCTAAAGCATAATCTTATAAAACTTACCACTCTTTTGCGGCACTTATTCATTAAATATAATTATTGTGAAAAAATTGTTAAAATTTAGTTAAATCTGGCTCATTTTAGTCGTAAATAATACGGAAATTAGGACAATTCTTAATGAATAAACCATATAACTAAATTAATATAAACAGGCTATGAACGAGACGTTTATTTCTCCTTTTGATGGTTCTACTTGTTAGAAGCTCCTATATTGCTGTGTGTAGTCCTTGCCTATCACGCCCATGATAGGCTTTTTTTTTCGTTACTTTTATGCTTTTCCACAGAAACTGTAATCAGCAACCTTAATCGTGAAAAAACCCGCCATTATTTTGACGGGCCTTTAATTTCAATTGCGTATTATTCTCAATTAACTCACTTTTGCTAATCCTAACCAAGTTTTTACAACGGTATCTGGATTTAATGACAGGCTGTCAATACCCTCTTTCATCAACCAGTGAGCGAAATCCTGATGGTCTGAAGGCCCTTGACCACAAATTCCCACATACTTGTTTTGACGTTTGGCCGCCTGAATAGCTAATGAGAGCATGGCCTTGACCGCATCATTACGTTCGTCAAATAGTTCAGATACCACCCCAGAATCCCGATCCAAACCAAGAGTCAATTGAGTCATGTCATTAGAACCAATAGAGAAGCCATCAAAATGTTCAAGGAACTGTTCTGCCAGAATTGCGTTGGACGGAATCTCACACATCATAATGACTTTCAAGCCATTCTCACCACGCTTCAACCCTTGGGATGCCAGTTCAGCAATAACCGCTTCAGCCTGAGCTACCGTACGAACAAACGGGATCATAATTTCGACGTTGGTCAACCCCATATCATTACGTACGCGTTTAACCGCTTCGCACTCTAATGCGAAACAGCGACGGAAACTGTCAGAAACATAACGCCCTGCACCACGGAAACCTAGCATGGGGTTCTCTTCATCAGGTTCATAAATGTCACCGCCAACCAGATTGGCATATTCATTAGATTTAAAGTCGGACAAACGCACAATAACCCGTTTCGGCCAGAACGCAGCCGCCAGAGTAGCAATCCCCTCAGTCAAGCGCCCAATATAGAATTCAACCGGATTGTCATAACCGGCCATCAGCGATTTTATCTCCTGCTGTAACTCCAGAGTTTGCTGATCAAACTCCAATAATGCGCGAGGATGTACGCCAATCATCCGATTAATAATAAACTCCAAACGAGCAAGACCTACGCCGTCATTCGGCAATCGGGCAAAATCAAATGCACGATCTGGGTTGCCGACATTCAGCATAATTTTTACATCAAGCTCCGGTAACTGATCGACCTGAGAACTTTGTACAGTAAAGTCCAGTTGATTTTGATAAACAAAACCCGTATCACCTTCGGCACAGGAAACTGTCACCGGCTGATTCTCTTTCAAACGTTCCGTTGCATCACCGCATCCAACAACTGCGGGAATGCCCAATTCACGGGCGATAATCGCTGCGTGACAGGTTCGTCCGCCTCGGTTAGTCACAATCGCAGCGGCTTTTTTCATAATAGGCTCCCAGTCGGGATCGGTCATATCAGTGACCAGAACATCACCCGGTTGGATGCGATCCATTTCATTCAAATTGTGAATAACTTTTACTCGACCTGCGCCAATACGATGGCCGATGGCGCGTCCTTCCACCAACACCTGACCTCGTTCATTCAGTTGGTAACGCTCCATAACCTGCTGGTTTGAGCGGACAGTCTCAGGACGCGCCTGAACAATGTACAACTTGCCGTTATGACCATCTTTAGCCCATTCAATATCCATTGGCCGGCCATAATGTTTTTCAATTAATAACGCCTGACGCGCTAATGCCTCAACTTCTTCATCCGCTAAAGAGAAACGATTGCGTTGTGATTCTGCTACATCTTCGATACGTACCTGCTTACCGTGTTCTTTATTGTCAGCATAGATCATATGCAGTTTTTTAGAACCCAGATTACGCCGCACAATTGCCGGTTTTCCCTTATTCAGAGTTGATTTATGGACATAAAACTCATCTGGGTTCACGGCGCCCTGAACAACCATCTCACCCAATCCGTAAGCAGAGGTAATAAAAACAACCTGATCAAACCCTGATTCAGTATCAATAGTGAACATCACACCGGAAGAGGCGAGATCAGAACGCACCATACGTTGTACACCCGCAGACAGCGCAACCCCCCGATGGTCATATCCTTGATGGACACGATAGGAGATAGCGCGATCATTAAACAATGAAGCAAACACATGCTTGATAGCAACCATCACCGCATCAATGCCTTGCACGTTTAGAAAAGTTTCCTGCTGCCCGGCAAAAGAGGCATCAGGCATATCTTCAGCGGTGGCCGAAGAACGTACAGCAAAAGAGGCTTCCGGCTCTCCGTCAGACAACTGTTGATAAGCATCCTGAATATCTTTTTCCAGTTGTGGCGTAAATGGCGTATCAATCACCCATTGGCGAATTTGCGCGCCGGCTTTAGAGAGTTGATTAATATCATCAACATCCGTTTCATCCAGCAAGTCATAAATACGCTGATTGACACCACTTTGTTCCAAGAAATCATTAAATGCCTGTGCTGTCGTAGCGAAACCATTCGGGACAGAAACCCCCAATTCTGACAGATGAGTGATCATTTCTCCCAAGGAGGCGTTTTTACCACCAACCCGGTCAATATCATGCATACCTAATTGGTTATACCAAAGCACATTATGCGGGGTGAGGTCATTATTGGGCATTCAAACAATCCTTTTAACATTCGTAAGATACAAATCGGAAAATTGGCGCTGCATAGAGCAGCCATAAATAGACTAACACAATGTTTTCGCATACATAGAAAGGTGAATCGATCAACCCAACACATTATTTTTTTCTTAGGTATACTTTGCAGAAAATCGATACCCAGTTTTATTCAACTCAACAATTGCAAGATAAAAGGTCACTATAAATATCATGGCAGAATTCAGATTAGCAACATCAGTGGAACGTAATAATGTTGAAGGCGTTGAGAATGTTGAACGTACCGTTTTCTTTATTTCAGATGGCACGGCAATTACCGCAGAAGTATTGGGCCATGCTGTCTTATCACAATTTCCCATCAAAATAACTGCTTATACTCTTCCTTTTGTCGCCAATGAAACTCGCGCAAAAGAAATAAAGCAACAAATAAACCAGATATATCAAGATACGCGTATAAGACCTTTAGTTTTCTATTCCATTATCTCTTCTGGAGTGAAAAATATTATTACCAGCAGCGAAGGATTTTGTCAGGACATTGTACAGACACTCGTTGCCCCATTACAGCAAGAAACCGGATTGGAACCCAAACCCGAACTTAATCGTACCCACGGTCTGACTGAAAAGAATCTCAGTCAGTACGATGCACGCATAGCGGCTATTGATTATGCCCTGGCCCATGATGATGGTATCTCTTTACGTAATCTGGACCAGGCACAGGTTATCCTATTGGGCGTATCTCGCTGTGGAAAAACACCCACCAGCCTCTATTTAGCCATGCAATTTGGTATTCAGGCTGCAAATTATCCTTTTACGGCGGATGATATGGACAATTTACAATTACCTGCGACATTAAAACAATTTCAGCATAAGTTATTCGGTTTAACTATAAGCCCTGAGCGGCTGGCGGCGATTAGGGAAGAACGTCGAGAAAATAGCCGTTATGCATCATTAAGGCAATGTAGAATAGAAATTTCAGAAGTTGAAGCTTTATTCCGCAAAAATAAGATTAATTATCTTAACACCACCAATTATTCTGTTGAAGAAATCTCGACCAAAATAATCGACATGATGAAGCTAAACCGCCGAATGTTTTAAAAATATATCAATAGGAATAACGGAAAAAAATTCATCATATGATTAATTATATCATTTGTTTAACTTAGTCGTTTTCGTTTATTGTAATTTCAATTACCTATAGATATGCCTGCTAATGTGAAACGAACTTTGAGAAAATATATGTATAAAACAGATGGTTTAAGGACTCACCGTGTCGATAGTTTGGTAACACCTCAAGCTCTTGCAATTCAATTTCCCGTCTCCGAAAAAATCGCTAACAATGTTACAGCGTCACGGAAACGCATTGCTGATATTCTCTGCGGGAATGACCCACGGCTTATGGTAATCATCGGTCCTTGTTCTATTCATGATATTGATGCTGCTTTAGATTATGCACAGCGACTAAACAGATTGCGTGAAAAATACCAGCACAGACTGGAGATTATTATGCGCACCTATTTTGAGAAACCGCGCACAGTAGTAGGCTGGAAAGGTTTAATTTCAGATCCCTATCTCGACGGCTCTTGCCAGGTAAATCGGGGAATTACTTTGGCCCGGAAATTACTGGTCGACGTCAATGAATTGGGTTTACCCACGGCAACCGAATTTCTGGATATGGTGACCGGCCAATATATTGCCGATCTGATCAGTTGGGGCGCTATCGGAGCCAGAACAACAGAAAGCCAGATTCACCGTGAAATGGCATCCGCCCTCTCCTGTCCTGTTGGTTTTAAAAATGGAACGGACGGCAACATCCGTATCGCCATAGATGCAATCCGCGCAGCCAGTGTCCATCACACATTTCTCTCGCCTGATAAGCACGGTCAAATGACTATCTATCAAACCGAAGGCAACCCATACGGCCACATTATTATGCGTGGAGGCAAACAGCCTAATTACAGTGCCCAAGATATCGCTATAGCTTGTGCCCAGCTACGCGAATTTAATTTACCAGAACATTTAGTTGTCGATTTTAGTCATGGCAATTGTCAGAAAATACATAAACGCCAACTGACTATAGCAAAAGAGGTGGGCCAACAGATTCAAGAGGGTTCTACCGCTATTGTCGGTGTGATGGCTGAAAGTTTTCTGGTTGAAGGCACCCAGAAAATCATTCAAGGACAACCGCTAAATTACGGTCAATCGATCACAGATCCTTGTCTAAACTGGCAAGATACAGAACAACTTATTGACATTCTCGCCGAATCAGTAAGTTACCGTTTCTGAATCCTTATTCTGAGTTAGCCTTTATTCATTCATAAAAGGCTAACTGACAACAAATTAGTAAAATTTTATTAATGTGATGATCATGACCACCAAAAATATTGCTTGAAGTCGCCCCTTCATATAACGATAATAATTCTCACTATGATAATAGTTAGTATTCGCAAAGTGGTTTTATGACTAAAATATGTCACCAACATTCTTGCATTGCGCTTGAAAAACATTACAACATCTATCCTACTGAAATTGTAGAAATTGGCTACATTGACAGTAAACAACTATTAGGTGAGCTAGGAATTACCAGAATTCGTCACCAAGGAGAATTCTACCAATTACGCCAAACTAAAGCCGGCAAGCTGATACTAACTAAATAAAATAATAACTCAGCCAGCCACCCGGATCGCGTATCGGGGCAGCCAGCTATATCCATAACTCATAAAATATTATTATGGAGATTCGTCTGATGTCTCAATCTGCAAGATCAACACTTAAACTATCAGCATTAAGTTTAGCGATTATTAGTACTATTTCTGCTCATGCAGCAACAGAATCGTCCGATTCCAGCAGTGATAAATCATCATCCCGTGATGTGATAACTGTTTATGCCACAGGTAATGAAAGGGATAGTTTCGAAGCTCCCATGATGGTCACTGTGATAAACAGTAAGTCACCACAAAGTCAGACAGCAGGTAATGCTAATGATCTCATCAGAAAAATACCCGGCATTAACATAGCCGGAACAAACCGTGCTAATGGGCAAGATGTTAGTCTGCGCGGTTATGGTCCAAAAGGTGTTTTGACATTGATTGATGGTATTCGCCAAGGTACCGATACCGGTCATATCAATGGTACGTTCCTGGACCCGGCATTAATTAAACAAGTCGAAGTTGTACGTGGCCCTTCTGCCCTACTTTACGGCAGTGGTGCCTTAGGTGGTGTGATCGCTTATCAAACCGTTGATGCAGCAGACCTTTTGCAAGCAGGTCAAGATCACGGATTCCGCGTTTTTGCCCGCGGTGCAACCGGCGACCATAGTATGGGCTTTGGTGGTGCGACTTTCGCAAAAACTGAATCCCTGGATGGTGTATTTGCCTTCAGTACCCGTGATTCAGGTAATATCCGCCACGGTGGTGGTGTGGTTGGCGATAATGATGAATTTATCAGTAACCTGATGGCAAAAGGCAGCTGGAAAATTGATGACAACCAGTCCCTGAGCAGTCAGTTACGCTACTACCGTAATGAGGCGAATCAACCTAAAAATCCACAAACACTCACCGGAAAAAATAAAGCTCCTAGCAGTTGGACTGACCGCACGACAACTCAACGTGATGCCCAACTTAGCTACCAATTAAATCCAGCGGAATATGATTGGTTAAATGCTAAAACTGACCTCTATTATTCTGATATCACTATTGATGCCCGTACTAAAGGAAAAGGGTTCGAAGGCCGTGAACAGAAAACCTATGGCGTAAAATTGGAAAACCGCTCCCGCCTGTGGACAGATAGCCCGCTGGCGCATCAATTTACCTACGGTGGTGAAACTTACAAACAGAAACAGACCCCAAACGGCAATACAGATAGCTTCCCCGATGCTGATATCCGTTTTTATTCAGGCTGGTTGCAAGATGAGATGACGCTGCGCGACCTGCCAGTCTCTATTATCGCCGGCACTCGCTATGACAACTATAAGGGAACGAATTCTAAAGATGAGGCTGTTAGCGCAGATAAATGGTCTTCCAAAGGTGCCATCAGTATCACGCCAACTGACTGGTCGATGCTGTTTACCTCTTACGCTCAAGCCTTCCGTGCCCCGACAATGGGAGAAATGTATAACGATTCTATGCACTATCCCGGAAATTTCTGGATTCCCAATCCAAATCTCCGCCCAGAAACTAATGGAACGTGGGAGTCTGGTTTTGGTTTACGTTTCGATAATTTACTGGCAGATAATGACGAACTGAAATTCAAAGCGAGTTATTTTGATACTAAAGCTAAAGATTATATTAAGTCAGATGTAGTCAATCGAGGAAGGAATACAACATCTATCAATATATCTAGAGCCAAGATCTGGGGATGGGATGCTTCCATAAACTATGAATCCAATCTGTTCTCCTGGGAACTGGCTTACAACCGCACAGAAGGTAAAGATGAACAAAGCGGTGATTCTCTAGATAACCTTAGCCCAGATACTATCACCAGCATCTTGGATATCCCTATTGCACAAACCGGTTTCTCTATCGGCTGGGTAGGTCAATTCACCAAGCATACTAATTTCAAAGGTAAAGATGCCAGAGGTAGAGATCCTAAACAACAAGCTGGCTACGGTGTTAATGATTTCTATGTCAGCTATCAAGGTGAAGGAATGCTAAAAGGTGTGACTACCACGGCAGTTTTGGGCAATGCTTTTGATAAAGAATACTACTCGCCACAAGGAACACCTCAGGATGGCCGCAATGCCAAACTGCTAGTCAGTTACCAGTGGTAATTAAATAAATATATTTCAAGGAGTTAAACTGTGAATTCGTCACTTTATGAACGTTACTTGCAAGCCAAAACTGATAATAAGGCCAAATATGCCCGTGATTTAGCTGCCTATCTGAATGTCAGTGAAGGTGAATTATTGCATAGCCGCGTTGGCATCGATGCCAAACGCCTTAACGTTGACGCCCCAACTTTACTGGAAGAGTTAGCTATTGTTGGTGAAACTAAAGCGATCACCCGCAACGATTTTGCTGTTCATGAACAGATTGGCCGTTATGAAAATACACGTTTCAGCAGCCATGCAGGGCTAGTCCTGAATCCTCGTGAACTCGACTTGCGGATATTCTTTGAACTTTGGAGTAGTATATTTTATCTGGTTGAACCCGCAAAAAATGGTATGCGCCATAGCATTCAATTTTTTGATCATCAGGGTGATGCATTGCATAAAGTTTATGCAACAAACAATACTAATATGGCAGCCTGGGAAGCGCTGATTGAAAAATACCAGACAGAAGACAACCCTGAATTGGTCATCAAACCTATAGAAGAAACCACCTATTCAACCGTAACAAATGAACTGAAAGCCCAGCTTGATGAAGAGTGGCGAGCAATGACTAACGTTCATCAATTCTTCACGTTACTTAAACGTCATAATCTGAACCGCCAGCAAGTTTTCAATGCGGTACAGGATGATCTGGCTTACAAGGTGGAAAATTCTGCGCTGAATGAGCTCATCAACACCGCTTATAACGATCAGAATGAAATCATGATTTTCGTTAGCAACCACGGCTGCGTACAAATTTTCACCGGAAAGCTGGAACGACTGATGCCACATCAGGAAGAAAACTCAGATCAAAAATGGATTAATATCTTTAACCGCAATTTCACACTACATTTAATAGAGAGTGCTATCGCTGAAAGCTGGGTAACTCGTAAGCCAACAGAGGATGGTTTTGTCACTAGCCTTGAGCTATTTGATGCTAATGGCAACCAAATTGCTCAACTGTTTGGTCAGCGTACAGAAGGCACTCCTGAACAAACTCAGTGGCGTGAGCAAATAGCTGCTCTGCCAAAACTGCAATCAAAACAGGAAGAGTGTATAGCATGAAACAATGGCTTCTGACATTTGCCCTTGCGGTATTATCGTTCAATGCTTTTTCCACTGAACGGATCGTCACTATCGGTGGCGATGTATCTGAAATTGTTTTTGCACTTGGTGAAGGTGAAAAAGTTGTCGCCAGAGACAGCACCAGCCAGAAACCAACCGAATTGCTTACTTTACCCGATGTCGGCTATATGAGAATGCTCAACCCTGAAGGTATTCTCTCTATGAATCCGACACTGGTTCTAACCAGTGAGTTGGCAAAACCTTCACTGGCACTTAAGCAACTCCAAGATTCTGGCGTAGAAGTTATTCAGATAACCGGAAAAGCAGCGTTAGAAGCCATTCCTGAAAAAATTAAGACCGTCGCTAAGGCGGTCAATCAGGCTGAACGTGGTGAACAACTGATTCAGCAATATCAAAAATCGCTGGCAGAAATACCGACAACGACATTGCCCACCCGTATTCTGTTTGTCATGAGTCACGGGGGTATCATGCCAATGGCCGCCGGGCAAAAAACCGCCGCGGACAAAATGATTCGCGCTGTTGGCGCCACTAATGCCATGCAAGGTTTCAATAATTATCGTCCACTTTCCCAGGAGGGTGTTATTGCCAGCGCACCAGATCTGCTATTGGTAACGGAAGATGGGATTAAATCAATGGGCGGTTTGGATAAAATCTGGCAATTGCCCGGCTTGAAACATACCCCTGCCGGCCAGAAACAACAGGTTTTAATTGTAGATGATATGGGGCTACTCGGTTTTGGCCTCGAAACCCCCTCAGTAATGAAACAACTCAGACAGGCGGCGGAGAAGACTCAATGAGCCGTATGAAGTCTCCGGGATTGGGTTTAGCGTTTCTTTGTCTGATATTATCCGGGTTGGCTATCGGCTCTGCCAATATTGGCGCATTATCATTATCTTTCAAGACATTATGGGAATCTTCCATTAGTGATCCCCAGTGGCAAATCTGGCTTAATATCAGATTGCCAAGGGTGCTATTAGCCATATTGGTTGGCTGTGCTTTAGCGGCTTCCGGCGCTGTAATGCAAGGATTATTTCGCAATCCACTGGCTGATCCTGGTCTGCTAGGTATCAGCAGTGGAGCCGCACTGATGGTTGCAATGGCAATTGTTCTGCCCGTTAGCCTGCCATCTGCAATTGCTATGTACGGACATATTATCGCTGCTTTTATTGGCAGCCTGCTAATTTCATTACTGATTTTTTCACTCAATAAATATAACTACGGAAATCTGGCCCGCTTATTACTCGCCGGGATTGCTATCAATGCCCTTTGTATGTCTGCTATTGGCGTCCTGAGCTATATCAGTGACGATCAACAGCTACGACAATTCTCCTTATGGATGATGGGTTCACTCAGCCAAATAGAGTGGCCGACGTTGGCAATTACCGCTTCTTTAATTATTCCCGCCACTATCCTAACTTTCAGCCAGGCCCGCAAACTGAATTTGCTGCAATTAGGAGATGAAGAGGCCCACTATCTTGGTATAAATGTCCAGCGCACTAAATTCCAGTTATTACTACTCAGCGCCCTGCTTATTGGCAGCGCTGTTGCATTAAGTGGCGTTATTGGATTTGTTGGGCTAGTTGTCCCACATTTGATCAGAATGCGATTTGGCGGTGATCATAATTGGCTGCTTCCCGGTGCTGCGTTAGGCGGAGCTTCTCTTTTGCTTACTGCGGATACACTGGCAAGAACATTGGTCTCCCCGGCAGAAATGCCCGTTGGCCTTATCACTGGTTTAATCGGCGGTCCATATTTTCTATGGTTGATACTCAAACAACCGGGGAACCGTGCATAATGGATGCCATAAAAAACAATATTTCTCTGCAAGCACAGAATTTAAGCTACTCAATTGGCAACCAGAAAATAATTGATAATGTTTCGCTCTCGGTAAATAAAGGCGAAATTGTCGCCATCATTGGGCCAAATGGCGCTGGGAAATCCACATTATTGCGACTATTAACGGGATATATAAAACCTGAACATGGGCAATGTTATTTACATGGAATACCCATTGAGCAATGGCCGGCGGAACAATTAGCCCGTACTCGCGCCGTCATGCGTCAACATAACTCACTCTCCTTCCCTTTCAGTGTGGAAGAAGTGGTCGCTATGGGACGTTCTCCTCATGGCACACATCATAAACAGACAGCGATCGATACCGTCATTGAGCAAACGGACTGCCAGGAGTTACGTCACCGCGACTACCGGCAACTCTCCGGTGGTGAACAGCAAAGAGTACAACTCGCTCGCGTCCTGGCTCAACTTTGGTATCCAACACCAATAGAATGCTGTTTATTTCTTGACGAACCGACATCAGCCCTGGATCTCTACCACCAGCAACATACTTTGCGCCTGCTTTACCGACTAACGCGGGAACAACCTATGGCTATGTGCTGTGTTCTACATGACCTGAATCTTGCTGCTCTCTATGCAGATAAAATCTTTCTGTTACATAAAGGGAAGCTTGTCGCTGCGGGTACACCAGAAGAGGTACTAAATGATCATACTCTGAGAAAATGGTACCAAGCAGATCTTGGTATTACCCGCCATCCTGAAACTCAGCAACCTCAGATTTATTTGAGGCAATAACAGCAAATCTGACAGGCAAATTATTTCAATCTCTTGCCTGTCTTACTTTTCACTTACGAAATTTTATTGCATTGGGCAGATACCAAAAAGTTGCAATCAAACACAAGCAATAACCCAGAAGTTCACACCCTTCCTCAACCATGTTTTTTGCTGTTCGATCAAAATTTTCGAGCATCAAACCTTTCCATAATTCTCCCATACCAAACAGGCGAGAAAAAACGAGTACACACAAAATACCCGCAACCATCATGCCGTAACTTTGATGGCGGGTAAAATGAACAAGACCAACCAACGTATCCCTGCCTTTATAAGCAGCGTAAAAAATACAAATTAGCGCTAACGGAATAGCAATCCACGCCCAGGCGCCATGAAATATTTCATCGAAAATAGCATCCAGCTCTCTTATCAATAAACAAGCAAAAAAACCTGATATCAAGACTAATGCGGGACGTAATTGACAATTCTTCTTTGCTTCTAATAGAAATACAGCAGAAATAACAAACAGTATACTTTCCTGAGAAATTTCAGTTACTGAGTTCTCCTTTACCGCATTCTGCAAATAGATAACATCAACAAAGAGTAAGCCTATAACTATAGTTAAAATCAGAGCATAAAGAACAAAAAATGCCAACTTTTTCGTTAAAAAAATCAAGTCCGATTGCATTACAACCTCCATTAAATTAAATGACGAACGATGATACTGTTTTAAATAAATTAGTGAAGATCATTTGATGCTAATTATTATTAAAACAAAGGAAATTTGCACAAATGATAATAATTATCAATTATAAATAGCACTTTTTGCCTATAGATATCCCGGATTTATTTTAAAATACACACATTAGTAACCATCGTTATTATCATTATGAAAATAACTAACGAAATCTAATGCTTTAGCAACTAGCCCACCATTAGTGGGAGGTGAAAATGTCAGAAAATGTAGTAAATGATATTGTCAGATGGCTCGAAACTCAGCTCGAACGTAACGAAGGTATAAAAATAGCGACCATTGCTGACAAAAGCGGTTATTCAAAGTGGCATCTACAAAGAGTGTTTAAAGAAGTGAAAGGCTATACCCTGGGTGAATATGTTCGCAAACGGCGTTTACATGAAGCAGCAAGATCTCTACGTGAAGAAAACTTACCAATCCTTGATATCGCCTTACAGTATGGGTTCAGCTCTCAGGCAACATTCACTCGGATCTTTAAAAAACACTTTAATACCACGCCTGCCAGATTCAGAGAAAATGGCAATCTACCTGAATTAATGTACTTCTTAGATCATAAGCAATAACCGGGTCCATAATAACCTTATTGATAGTATTCCCTAATGGTCAATATTTTATTGGCCATTTAATTTCTATGCTATCTGAATTCATTAACGTCCTAATTGTTCAAAGAACCAAATAAAGACTTTTCAGATAACTATTGGCTAACCCCGCGTTATTTTCTGGAAATGGAGAAAAAATTTCTATAAGTCTTCCAGGAAAATTACCATATATACCAGCATAAATTATCTCAGAAAATAATTTTATTAAATGACAATAAAATTCATTCAGTTCTATTAATCCACTGCGAATAAACCAATTAGTATAATTTAAAAACAAAAATATTTTCATATAAATCATAACCATAATATGAAATATCTTCATCCAACCATAAATACAATCTTTTACTGCCAGCAAACAGATAAAAAACATAAAAACACCATCTTGCTTATTTTTAGTCAATGTATATTAACGAAAGCTACTTATTTATTAAATAGTATTAATTAAAATGACTTTTTAATAGCACTTAACAACCCAGCAGAAGAAAACTGAAAAAATATATATCAGGTATTTATAAGTGTCTTTTTCCTCAAGCTCCATGTATGTTCAGTTATTAAAGAGTAAAAACCCTAAAGATTAAACCTCAGGGTTTTTATTCGAAATTAATTCCAATTAACTATTTATCCCAATGGGCATTATTTTGCTGACAGTTTGAATACGGCCAAATTTTAAAATGGCAAATAAAATAATTTAATGGGATAGACTTTTAATACCTTAACGTAAATAATAGCGAATAATATTTTCCACAGGAATTCTCACTTCTATCATTCCTAATTTTTACCATCCTTTATTATCCACCTGTTCCGCCGCCTGTTCCACCACCAGTTCCACCACCAGTTCCACCACCAGTTCCACCACCAGTTCCGCCACCAGTTCCACCGCCAGTTCCACCGCCAGTTCCGCCACCAGTTCCACCGCCAGTTCCGCCGCCAGTTCCCTTATCCTCCTTAATTAATACACCGTTGATATATCCATGTTTATTATATTCATATCCGGTAGTTCTAATAGTGACTTTCTTTGAATTAAGATGTGCAAGAATCAAAGCTATTAAACCACCACTCCCTTGATAACCACCATCAGAATTATCCAAAAGAAAATCCCGTGAAGCACCTTTATCATCAACAATTACTACATGAACATTGTTTCTGGCTATCTCTGGAGCAATTTGAATGGAAGACACAGTTACATCAGAAATCGTTACATTAGGTGCAACTATATTATTAGAATTGTTTTGATCAATCATAATATATTATTCCTTATAAGGTTGAATTCACACCAAGTTATAAATATAGAAAATCATATTAAACTAAAAAACTTAACTAATTTACTGAACATCCATATTCAACCACCATAATCCATAAACTTATAAAAAATAAACACACTTTTCAACTTTAAAAATAGTGCAGAACCAATAGTGCGTCAATAAAATACCAAAGAAAATTAAAACTAAAAAAAATAAGCATTCAACATTAATTTATAATAACAAATTAGATTACCGTATGTTTTTCTATTTTTAACCTAGTGCTACATGGTTCATATATTGTGTTATTTACATTAAACATACAGTAAAGAAAAAATCCTCCTAATAATAGTGGTCCGTAATTATATGATCAACATAAAATTCAAGATAGAAAATATAGCTAATAGATAATCTAAGATTCACATAGTTATAGCAATAGAGCGAGATATTTCGCATCGAAATCAGATCAGCTATTAAAAATCACAATAGCCGGTTGAATAACAGCCACCACATCAGGAAAAATGTCAAAAAATAAAATGAGCCAGATATCTCTAATGGATAATCCGACTCACCATTCACCACTTGATGGTAAATTCAACTGACCATGTGTAAGTCGCAATATTAGTAGAAGTGATGGTTGAATTATAAATGGCACCTCCACTCGGCGTTGCTCCTTTATTCTATTTTAGAATTTTAACGCCATTAGCATATGTCTTGACAAAAGTGGTCATAAATTTACAGGTCTTAAACCCTATCTTATAATGATTGCGCTTCTGGCAAGGCACTACCGTTTAAATATATCGTCTATCTTTACTATAGGCATGATAACCCTCATTGTTATTAATATATTATTTATTCTTTTATCATAAAAATAACGCTAACCATTGATTAAACTTTTAATTAATGAATCAAACTCCGATGGATTATTACCTAACAGCCACTGCATAGCTGACTCATGATCAACGAATGATTTATCCTGAGATAATTTAAAACGACCTTCAATGTATTTCGGTACAACTTTCAGCCCCAGAATTCCAGGTAAATTCTTAACTACGCGAGGATCTTCCTTATCTGGTCGGAAAGAATCTTTGCCAGTCGCCAAACGCTCACTGGTTTCTAGCAAAATATTTAAATTCATTGAAGATTCTACAATAATATCAATACTGGCATCCATATGTACTGCGGTATAATTCCACGTAGGCAACTGCCTATTCTTATAAGCTTCAGGAGGGATATAACTGGATGGTCCCATGAATACAATATGAGCTTCAAATGAAACGAGATCATTAACCATAGGATTACGACGATCTGTATGCCCGAATAACATCTTATCAACACCTTGGAATAAAGGAATATGGCTGGTAATAAAACCATTATTCATGTAACGCGTTATTAGTGCCAGAGGATATGCATCAATAAATCGCCATAATAATTCTACATTTTTGCAAATGAATTCATGATAATGGAACGGGAAAATTTTCATAATATTAATTATCCTCTAAATTTTCTTCATTAATTTCAACGTCTATTTAAATAATATTTCCACCCTTAATACTATATATTTTACTCTCAATAGACAATTCAATCATTTCTAGCACAAAATGTTAGGCACATTCCTTATACTCATCTGGTTCGGGATAGATATTGATTTAACGAATCGACAATTGTTTTAGAACGCAACGCAAGTAAGCTGAATGAACCAGCATCCCCCATACCATGAGTCGATTCACACAATCCATTTAAATAAATAGGGGTAAAATCTCCCTTTGTTAAATATTGCACCCTGTAATCTCTGCCTATAGACAATATATCTCCCTGATTGGTCAGTAATTTCTTAATAGGCAATAATAATTTAGGACAAAGCTCCTGGCGTTCTCCTACGCCTAAATCAAGGAATCCAGTAGCAAGCACAACTAAATCAAAACACTCTTCAAATTCATTGCTATTAATAAAGCTTCGACTTTTTAGCAGTATACCATTTGAAATACTCCGGCAATCAACTATTTCATTGCAAGTTAATATCTGCATTGAATTTTGATGTGACAGTTTATTTTCATACTGTTTAATATACAGTTGATTCAAAACATCAATATCTGCCGACGAATAATTCGTATGTACCAATTCTCGACGAAGGCGAGCCTTATTCTCCGGCGTAGCTTCATAGAATGTATCGACAAATTCAGGGAAATAAACCTCATCAGAGAAAGGACTCGTATCTTTCTGCCGAAATCCAAAATTCCGGGTGACGCCAACGAGTCTTTTGATATCATTTTGGGTACTCGCATGTAATAGAATTTCTACTGCGCTTTGACTGCCGCCAATAACCGCAACGCTTAAAGAATTACTGTATTTCCTAGCCTGATCTAATGAAGGCAAATAATGGTTAAGATGAACAACACGCGCATCTTTCAATTGATTAAAAGGTTCAGGTATGAAAGGAGTACGGCCGGGAGCAAGGACAATACTTCTCGCTCTATAGATATCTCCTTTAACGGTATTGACACAATAATGATCTATATATTCATTTTGGCCATCCAGAACAGGAAAAATCTCTGTCGCCTCACAATCGTAATCAACCTGATCATTGAAAAAATTCGCCGCCCAACTTATATATTGCGCATATTCTAAACGCAAAGGATAATGTAAAGGTAAATTAAGGTGCTGATATAATCGGTCAGTTTCATAAAGGAAATTGGTGAACGAATAATGACTTCTGGGATTTCTTGGCGTAACCAAATCACGCAACGGATGATTTTGAATATCAGATCCTGGCAACATCATTCCTGGCTGCCAACATGCGCTTTGTTGACGTTCAATAAACCGGATTGAAAAATGCGGGGCTAATTCCTCTAAAGCGATAGACAAAGCAATATTAGCAGGCCCAAATCCAATACCCAAGATATCATAAATTGATGAAGAGTTTTTCATAATCTCTCCTTAAATTATTTTGCTTCACGATGGCTGATAATTATAGTTTGAGCAAGCAATAGAAAATGCTGTTCTTAAACGCTCTACAATATTATTTACGTCTTGAGGAGTAATGATCAAAGGAGGCAACATCCTCAAAACAGCACTTTGCCGCCCTCCACTTTCGATAATTAAGCCTGCATCAAAACAACACTTTTTTACCATTTGAGCTAATTTTCCATTAGCTAGAGGATGCCCAAGCGCATCAGGAGGGGAATTTAAATCAATCAATTCTAGACCCAACATCAGCCCCCGACCACGCACATCACCAATAGCAGGATAATCATCTTGTAATTCAAGTAATCTGTTTTTCAGGAGATTACCTGTATAGTTAATCTGATCGAGAAGATTTTCTCGCTGGATGAAATCTAAAGTAGCAGCGCCACTGACTAAAGCAATCTGATTACCCCGAAATGTACCGGCATGTGCACCCGGCAACCACTGATCATATATGTCCCGATAGAGAAGCACAGCAAGCGGATATCCTCCCCCTATCGCTTTAGAAAGAATAATCGCATCAGGCGTAATATCAGCAAATTCATAAGCAAACATATCACCCGTACGTCCAATTCCTGTCTGTACTTCATCAATAACCAGAGGAACATCATGTCGCGCGGTTATTTCCCGGATCTGATGTAACCAATTAGCACTCGCCGGAATACAGCCACCTTCCCCCTGAATAACTTCAACCAACACCATTGCGGGTTTGGTTATACCACTTTCTGGATCACTAAGGAGATTTTCCAGGCTTACAAGACTCAAGCGCTCCGTTTCGCTGACACTGGTATTTGCACCAAAGGGGCTACGAAAAGTATATGGATAAGGTAGAAACTGAACTTCAGCAGAAAGACCGGTCACAAATCTCTTTGGCGCCAAATTACCCATCAAAGAAAGCGCGCCATGAGTCATACCGTGGTAAGCTCCCTGAAATACAATAATAGAACGCCTCCCGGTAGCTGTTTTAAATAATTTTAACGCTGCTTCTATCGCATCAGTCCCCGTTGGACCACAAAATTGTATTTTTGCCTGACGAGCAAAGCTTTGAGGCAATATTTGATAAAGCTGTTCAACAAAGTTAATTTTCGCGGGGGTTGCTATATCCAAAGCCTGCTGTAATTGACCAGACTCCAAAAACTCAATAACTTTTTGCTTTACAAAAGGATGATTATGCCCGAGTGGTAAAGCGCCGGCACAAGCTAAACAATCAATATATTCTTTATTTTCACTGTCATATACATAAGACAATTTCCCTTTACTTAATATCCTGTCTATATTTCGCGAATAAGTACGCGCATTAGATTCGCGATCGACAAGTCGATATAATCTAAAATCATTATTCATTCTAATACCTTTTTTAAATAGGAAATTAAAAATCAGATTCTCTTGTTTCTGAGAGAATGACTTCACATGCTTTAAGCCCCAATATTTTTAACCATCGACGGTATTCCAACCCCATTCGATCACTACTGAGGTGCATTTCTTGCCGTGGATCAAGCGGCAATCTTACTGGTCGTTGGGATTCAACAATAATTCTGTCTTGTTCAAATACAGTATCTTGTCTGGAAAGTATCTGCTCCAATGTGAGATCATGACCAAAATTAATTGCAACAATCAGCCATATAATACATTCATCTTCATCAACTGGGGTCGCATTGAAGAAAGTACAAAAACGCTCAATATCCCCGGTCTTTTTCTCAAAATAAGCCGTAGTAGGATTGAGTACTGAGTAGCAATAACGTGCAGTAACCGGTATTCCCCGATGGTCGCCATAAGGTTGAAATACGCTAATTTCAGAAGAGTGGAGCCCACGATCATCTTGATTAACAGTATATTTCTTTATCTCCTCTGGAGCATCAGGCAAGCCGTTAAGATTGGCATGAACAAAAGGAAAATGCGAGGCATCTATAAAGTTTTCCAATGACCTTAACGCATTAGCTTTATAATAATAAGGGCCTGCAACCACTTTCCTGAAATTGGGTTTATCCCATTCAGGGAAGAAAGGAATAGGACGCAATGGTTCTAACAGGCTTACCCATATAAAACCATATTTTTCTTCTGCATAGTGACGGAAAATCAATCTTTTTGACGAAGGTGGGATATTATTCGGATGAGCGGGTGTAAAAGTACAATTCCCTTTAGCGTCATATCGCCATCCATGATATGGACACTCAATATTCCCATTTTTAATACAACCTAATGATAGTTTAGCGCCCCGATGTCCACAATAATCTTTCCATGCATGTATTTTATTCTCACTATCTCGCCAAAGCACCAATTCTTCACCTAATAAACGAATCGCTTTTGGTCGATTATTTTTGACCTCCTTAGAATCTGCAACAACATGCCATTGATTATTTAAAGCACAATAATCAAGTTCCTCTCTATTCCATTTTCCTGAATACAGCATCGGAACCTCCATTACTCATATAATAGAACTTTAAATAGTGTAATAATGCTGATAGAAATACGATTTAAATAATATGACTATAATGTTTCTATGTTATTAGGATCAAAGCGCCAACCGTTATCTACCCAACCATTCAAATCATAGTCAGATAAACATTGAGTCACTAAATCATTACATTGATCCATTATTCCAGTGGCTTCACAATGTTTCAGCATATCAAGGCGAATTTGCTCATGATTACCGGCATAATTATGTTCATATAGTTCATGACGCCCAGCGAACTCACTGCCTAATGCATCCCAAAGAAGTTTAATCAGTTTCTGGCGTTCAATAGCGGATTGGTCAGTGCCCTGATAATAGCAATCAATCAGTGGCCTAATCTCCGTATTTTCAATATCCAACCAACTTGAAACTTGCATAATAGGCGAGCCTCCCAAGATCGTGTTGAATATAGGTTTTAACTGTGACATGACTTGAGTGCTGAAATATCTCACCGTTGTGGCGGCATCCAATTTAGGTATCACAGAACCGTCGTCTCTTTTTTCGGGATTTTGGCAAAGGTTTTCTGTTAACGACCACATTAGGTTGCGTATAGCAACAATATCAGCCAAATGGCTTCTGACGCCTCTGAATTGATCTGAACCATTGGATTTCAAAACATTAGCAAACAGTCCACATATCAGATCCATTTTAACGGCCAATCTTGTACCTGACTGCAAAGGGTAACGATTAAGAAAACCAGATACCGAATAGAAATTTCGTGCTCTCTCTATATCTCGATAAATCAATACATTTTCCCACGGAACGAAAACATTATTGAAAATCAAGACCGAATCATTTTCGTCAAAACGACTCGATAAAGGATTATCAAACGGGCTTAATGCCGCCAACTCATAAGATTTTCTACATACTATTTTTAAATTAGGAGAATTCATTGGCACTATAAGACACAGAGCAAAATCCTCTTCCCTGCCCTTCTCATAATGAGTGGCACTGTTTTGTGCAACAAATGTAGCATTTGAAATTGCCGCACTCGTCGCAACCATTTTTACCCCTTTGACAATGATTCCCGCATCAGTTTCCTTTTCAACATGCAAATAAATATCTCGCATATCTGAAACATTCTTAGCTCTGCCAACAGGGGGATTAACTAATACGTGGTTAAGAAATAGTACCTTCCGCGCACTTTTACGATACCAGGATAGAGCGTTATCACTAAACGAACCATATATTTCAGGAGTCGAACGCAACGTAGCCGTAAACCCTGCTTTATAATCTGGTGTTCTTCCCATAAATCCATAGGTTAGTTTTGCCCAATGTGCTATGGCATCGCGTGCTTTTAATAAATCCTTAGCGGACTTGGACGGCATGAAATACCGATGCGTTCGATAGCCGTCAGGATCAATATCGGTTAATATCTCCTGAGAATCTGAATTATGTAACGCGTCATAGAGTCTAGATATCGAATAAGCACTATTGCGGAATGCCTTATGTGTCGTAACATTACGCACTTTTTGCCCATATATTAATACATCACGTCCATCATCTAAGCTACTAAGATATTCTTCACCGGTCATCATTTCATTCTTATCAACACTTGCCATACTATTACTCCTTATAACTCTCTATCTTGAGTATTAATAAAAATATTTAACTATTAACATCACACCAGAAACTAATACTACAATATTAACCAGTTTCAAGAATTGCTCACGCGACATTCTCAACGTAATATACCGACCAAATGTAATACCAACTAACATGCCAGGAGCAAGTACCAACACCAACAAAATCAAATCAGTATCGAAATATACGCCAGCTAAACCAAAAATTACTACTCGCGTTAATGTACTGAGACCAATAAGCGTTGTTTGAGTGATACGCATAGCCTCTTTATTTTCAATCCGCCCGCTTAGATAAATCGCATATAGAAAACCACCGCTACCAAATAATGCACTGAATACGCCGCCAATTAATCCGAAAGGGAACGAAGCAGTCGATGAAAAATTCCGATTTGGTTTTAAGCCACTCAAAGAGTAGACAGAATAGAGAACAACAAATACACCTAAGGCAAGCAAGAGTATTTCAGGTTTAGTTTTAAGTAATATCGCCGCACCAATAAGGCTACCGAAAATCATTAATGGAACAAGGCGTTTTAATTCTTTCCAATCGGCTTTACGTCCGTCACGACTAACATTAACGATCGCGGCAAACATATCTAGTAGTGCCAGCAAGGGAACAATTTTAGCCACCGGAATATATAACGCTAGTACTGGGCTGGCAATTAAGGCCGTACCAAAACCAGCAATTCCAAATATAATGTAAGCAATCAACAGAGCACCGACTATTACGGCATAATTTGAGTAAGTTAAAGCATCCAACATTTTTTTCTTAGCCTATTTTATAAGTGGTTAATGAGATCATATTCACGCTATAGAAAAGCCCAAACCATATTGTTTCAATTGACTAAGGCGGCTGCGTGTACGCGAAATATCTGCCAGTTCAACACCATCAAACATTTTTTCATCCAGTGGGCGACAACCGATCAAAAAGAGCTGACAGCGTTGGTCATAAAGCACATCGACCACATTAATAAAACGTTGTTGAGCGGCGCTGGAAACCTGACCTAATTCAGGAATGTCCTCAATAATCCAACACTGATAATGTTCACTTAAAGCAAGGTAGTCCATTACCGCTGTCGGACTGATGCACAGATCCTGGAAAGTCAAATGAATTGTACCATTGGCAGCAGATAACACAGACAACATGCGGTAGCCAACTTTTATATCTATAGTAGACACGAGGCGTTCTGGCAAAGACAGCTTAATACGTTGCTCTTCATTCCCGGGCCAAACATAAGCACCTTGGCAAAAAGGATCGACATCATTGCCAACCAGACATCGATAATCAATATCTCCCTCCATCGAAACTATCTTCATATTTTTTTCAATAAGCTGAATAGCAGGTAAGAACCGCTCATGATAAAGAGGGTTTGCCAGTAAATCGTTAGGAGGATAATTTGAAGTCGTTATCAAGACTATACCACGCTGAAAGATAAAATTTAAAAGCCGGCTAATAAGCATTGCGTCTCCAATATCATGCAGATGAAATTCATCGAAACACAATAATTGGCAGTTTTGTAGCTGAGTATGTAAAGTTGCTTCCATTAAATCCTTCTTTCCTGCTTGAAGGTTCATTAATTGATGAAGTTCACGAAAGAAATGGTGGAAATGGACTCTACGTTTATTTTTTATAGGCGCCGTCTCGAAAAAAGCATCTAGTATGAAACTCTTGCCTCTTCCTACCGGGCCCCAAATATAAATTCCCTTTACATAGGGACGTTTAAACCAAGAGCGATGAAGCATCGTATTAATTAAACACACCATATTCTCAACGACAGATATTTGATATTTATCAAGCGTGTATTTATACAATTGAGCTTTTTTTTGAATAGCTTGTTGTAGCTCTATACCTTTCGCTCGCTTTTCCATATATAAACCAGACCCTTAGTGTTTAACTTATTAAAATAAAAACTAATAAAATCGCAGTCCATTTTTAGAAAGTTTTTCCCTAAAATAAATAAACACCAACAAAGGGAACTATACAATACCCTAAAGTTGTTTTTATGATTTTTATGATTCCTATCACATATGTATCACATAGGAATAATAATGTCATACCACTATGTTCTTTGACACATTTTTCAATAAATTCACAGGCTTTTGATAATAGTAACAAGTTATTTTTAAGGATCTTGTTATCATCAATTATGCAACGGAAAGATTAATTAACTGAAAAAATATGATCTCACTCTCAATAAACCAAGTGAAAAACATGATGAGCCAGACATATCTCATAAAGTATCTGGCTCGCCTCTGCTACTTCATCGTAAATTCAACTGACCATGCGTAGGTAAGAAAATTAGTATAAGTAATGCTTGCATTACAAACAGCGCCTCCACTCGGCGTTGCTCCCTTATTCCACTTCGGAATTTTAACACCATTGACGTATGTGTTAAGGAAGGTAGTCGAAAAAACGCAAGTCTTATTTCCAATTTTATATCGTACAATCGCATAATTTCCATCAGGTGAAATCGGGCTTTCAACCTTATAGAAATCAGACTCACCTTGCCTTACGCTAGCACTAGGCTTGGGTGTTGCATTTACATATGTACTGACTTCATTGTTAGTAACGATGGTATAAACAGCATTCTCGCTACCAGACGCACCAAGATGCTTAAATGTAACTGTTACCGGCGGACCTGCATAAGCGATACCTGCGGCAGTTAAGGAAGCAGTTGCAAACAGGGCCAACAACGATTTACGTACTAACATGTTAGATACTCTCCTTTATGTTGTTTAGATTGGCTTACTGCGTTTTAATACAACTTTCTTTTCTATAATTTATTTTTTCGTACAATATATACTCAATCTCATAAAGTAAATTTCCACTTTATGCCTCTATAATATAGACCACTTTTACAGAATTTATTTAATATAATGCGCTATTAGTAGGATTTAAGCATTTTTTGAAATGGATGGAGAAGCCCTTCATGTTCACATTTTGATTGACAGTTATGGTCGAGATCTTACTTTGCTGTAGCGCAAAGGAGGTAACGAAAGATCATCAATTGCAGATTTAAAAAGTTAAATATTGTGACAAATGAACTGCCAATATATAAACCTTCACAATGAGATATTCCACCCAAATTAGGTTATCTGATCAATGGGGTTAAATCCGTTATTTCTGCCCAGGGATTTCAACATAGCCAGCTTCCAACCCGCTCACCTCTACGCCTTGAGGAACGGCATGCCCCGGCGTCACTATAATTTGCTGAGTTTGTGCGTTTAATTCACTGCGATAGTTAACGAAAGTTCGTCCATCAGAGCCGGTATGTAATGCCTCCGCTGGCACGGCTAATCCACGTTCATTGCGATAGGTGACAATAGCCAGTTTCGCACTCATATTCAGCCGGATACGCTGCCGCTGTTCAGAAGTCAGAGGATCAATCGCCACTAATAGATCATAGGTTACACCCGCTCCCTGCATTTCCTTTGAATTCCCCTGTACACCAATTGTTTTAATTTGCCCCTGTAGAGACAGCCCGGCAAAACCATCACCGGTGATCTCAACCGGCATTCCTTCATATACTTGATGAAGGTCAGCCTCTTCAATACGGGCTACCGCCTGAATTTGTTCCAAATTGATTACCCCTAACAAAGCTGTTCCCTGAGTGACTCGTGTTCCCTTTTGAATAAATAGCCCCTTATCTGATTCCGGTACCTGGGGGCGAATAACAATGCCGTCAAAAGGAGAAACCAATTCACGTTGGGCTTGCTGGGCCTGAAGCGCCTGATAACGCGATTGGGCATTGGCTAATTCCATATCAGCAATTTGGCGATTCTCCCCTGTACCCTTATCGAGAGCAGTGCTCAACTCCGCCTTAGCGGCGGCAAGATCAAGCTGTTGGACTCTGACCTGTTGTTCCAGCGTATCAACCTCCATACGGGGAACAATGCCACGCTCAAACAAAGCCCGGGTATCGATTAGCTTGCGTTCGGTATCACTCAAACTGAACTGCGCATTGGTTAAAGTTCTACGTACCCTGGCGACATCGGGACTGTTCTCCCACCCCACCAAATCTTGTACAGTCTTCTGGGCTTTCAACAGTTCCGTGAGCGCCTGCCGCAACTGAATGTCCAACTGTGTCGTGTCAAGGCTCAACAGCGGTTGCTCGCGCTTAACGCGCTGGCCTTCCGTTACCATCACTTCGGCAATAACGCCATCAAATGGCGCGGCGATCGTCAAACTGGTTGCCGCCTGAATACGGCCAACTAACCCAAGACGATTTTCCAGTAATTGAGGTTCAACATGTATCCACCGTTGCGGTGATGATGTATCCGTTGAGGAAGAGAGGAAAACATAAGCAATGGCAGCCCCAATGACTAATGCAATGGCAAGTGTCATCAGCCAACGCGTCTTATATTTGGAACGAGCAAGTCCTCTGATCTTAGTCGTTAAGTGCAATATCCCAACTCCCTAACGTGGTGCCCAATGTTTCGTCCAACTCCGCTTGTGCATTTAAGTAGGTGATCAACGCATTAAGACGAACATTCTCGGCATTACGCAAATCGGTTTCAAAGCTCAATACTTGAAAGTTACTGGAGCGGCCCACCGTCAATTTTTCACGTTCAATTTCTAACTTGCGCAAGGAGAGATCCCTGGCACGCTGCGCGATCTCATATTGACGCCAACGCGTACCAATATCGCGCACCGCATTACCCACATTACGTTCCAGTGATTGTTTTGCCTCTGCAAGACGAATGTCCTGATTCTGAACATCAACCCGCGCCCGCACTTCCGCCTGACGCCGACTCAAATCACCAATGGGTATCTCTACCTGAACACCGGCGTAATTTTCCCAATTACGGGAACTATTTGACCCTGTTCGATCTCGTATCTGGCTGGCTCCACCAACCAAAGAGACATCCCATAAGCGTTCGTTACGGGCAACTGTCAGGTTAATTACAGCCTGTTCCGCAGTAATCAATTGAGTGAGATACGATGGTTGCTGCTCTTGGGCTAAATTCTGCGCCTGTAGCAGGTTAATATCTACGCGTTTAGCTTCCAATCTATCAGTCGCCTTCACCTGAGTCTGTAAGTCTAAGGCAAGCAGACGCAGCAATTCTAAGCGACTGGTATCTAATTGATTAGCTGCTTCCTCCGCAGACAGTTCCTGCATTGCAACATCAGCCTCGGTCTGGACAATCTCAAAAGCTGCCATTCTGCCTGCGGAGATCATGGCTTTGTTAACTTCCAGCAATTGACGCGAACGTTCAAGAGCATCACGGGCAATTTGTAATTGTTCTTGAGCACGCAACAATTCACGGTAAGCCATAATAATTTGCGTGATAGTCTGGGATACCGTCGCTTTTAGGTTCAAACGATTTGTCTGCTCCATCAATTGAGCAAGGCGCACAGGGGCTGTCGCCACATCTTTGCCGGCACCACGCAGCAGGGGCTGAATAACTGAAAATGAAACACCATCATTACGGCTACGACCCGCATTGTCTGCCCATGTCGTTCGATTCGTCCAAGACAAACTAAATCGAGTGCCATATTCTCCAAGCAGCGTAGAGGTGGGGGTAATCTCACTTTGGCGATAACGATCGCTCTGATTACGGGCAGCAATATAACGGCTATTAATCAACAGCTTGGGCGTAAAACGATCCTCAGCAACGCGTAAATCGAATTTCTGCGCAATCCGATCCAGATAAGCACTGCGAATCGAACGATTGTTTCGTAACCCTAAATAGATTGCATCACTGAGCGTCAGACCAATAGTTTGCTGATTAAGCGAAATTGTCTTCGTTGTAGGCATGGTTGCCTGTGATGGATTCAACGGCTCCGCTAAAGCCTGTTTGACAGATGCAGCTATTATCAAGGCAATGATGATGCCAATAGCACGTTGAAAAACTTGGCTAATCATCACGAAGCGCCTCTACAGGTTGTAATCTGGCCGCCGATAATGCCGGATTGATACCGAAAAACAGGCCGATCACTAATGAACTGGCGATACCCAGAGGCAAAGAGAATAGGGATAACGTAAATACCCAGCCCGAAAATTTTACAAATAGGTACCCTGCCGCGACCCCCAGCAATGAACCAAACATTGCGCCGGCAATGGACAGAATGGCAGCCTCCAACATAAACAGCATACCAATATCAACAGGCCGAGCGCCCAAAGCCATACGAACACCAATTTCACGCCTGCGCTCCGAAACATTCATCAGCATGACATTCATCACGCCTACCCCTCCCACCAGCAACGAAATTCCCCCTAAGCCCGCGAGCAAATAGGAGAATGTCCTCGCCTGACGGGTCAATCCATCAAGCAATTGTTTCGGGATCTCAACTTCGACACGACGACCTTTTGATAATGAGACCAGGTAGTCACGTAGCGACACCGCGTCACTGCTTAGCGTTGTTGTGTCACGTGCTCTGGCAACGACGCTGCCAATTTCTGGCGCAGACCGCAACCGTCGCATTGCTTCAATGGGCAGTATGATGGAATGATCAATAGAGCCGGGGAGTAAAGGGTTCGGCCCCTGAGCTGCGAGAATTCCTATCACTTCAAACAGATATTCCCCAATTTGCAATTGACTGCCTACTCGAATAGGTTGATTGGCTACTTTTAATTGTTTGGCAATATCCGCGCCAAGCACGGCATAGGTTGTTTGGCGATCATAGTCCGATAGAAAACGTCCCTGCTCGATCTGTAAATCCAGCACCGCAGCCAGATCAGACGAGGTACCGGTAATATTCGTATCGACCCCTTGCCCGTGAAAGCGTACACGAGTCGAATATAACGTGATGGGCGCAGCATGTGTAATAGTCGGTATTGTACGAGTCAGCGCCTGAGTATCCAGCGTAGAGGGCGCGGGTTTGACATCGACACCGGGAATAAAAGCAAAATGAGCAACTAAAATATTGCTTCCCATACTTTTAAAAGTGCTGATAGCTTCATTAACAGCGTTATGACCGATGTTTAAAAGTGCAATAACCGAAGCACATCCGACTGCAATACCAAGCAAAGCAAGCAAGGAGCGCTTTCCTAGCAGGCGCAGACTACCCAGTGATTCTCGCAGGGCTTGCGTGAAGGAAAAACCGTAGCGCCCAGAATTCACATTAAGCATCGGGGCTACCCAGCCACAGATCGGTTTCGGAAAGCCGCCCGTTGTTAACATAGAGACAGCGCTGCATGTTTTTGGCTATGGTTTCATCATGCGTAACCATGACCAGCGTAACGCCTTGCTCACGGTTCAATGACAGAAGAAGCGCCATGATATCTCGTGCCGTCGCACTATCGAGATTGCCTGTCGGTTCATCCGCCAAAATCAGAGAAGGCTTACCGACCAAGGCTCTGGCAATGGCGACACGTTGCCGCTGTCCCCCGGAGAGATCAGCCGGACGATGGTAAATACGGCCAGCCAGACCAACCAACTCAAGCTGGTATTTCGCCTCCTGCCGAGCTAGAGAACGAGAATATCCGCGATATAATAGTGGTAGCGCCACATTATCCAATGCCTGCATTCTGGGAAGTAAATTGAAACTCTGAAACACGAAACCAATTTCCTGATTTCTTATTTTCGCCCGTTCATTAGGAGTAACATTTGTTATATTAACGTCCCTAAACTGAAAATAGCCAGAAGTGGGTTGATCCAGTAAACCAAGAATATTGAGTAGAGTACTTTTACCCGAGCCGGAAGCGCCGACAATCGCACAACTTTGTCCACGCATGATAGTGAATGATATTTTATCAAGCACTGGGTAATATTTTTCCCCCATACGATAAGATCGACAAATATTTTCCATGTGAATCAATGCGTCCTGACATGGGGAAGTTATGATTGTCATGTCTGATTTATTCATCGCGTTTGACATCCATTAAACGTATCACTGGCTCCACTGGGTTGTTTAGCAGGTTTTATATCATGGGAAGATCTTCTTGTAAAAGATTACGGTCTAAGTGACAGGCAAAAACATCGAACAACGAAAATATATTAGATTTACTTAACATAAATTCAAATCACTCATTGCATTTTGGAGTTAATCCCCCCAAATTATTCCAGCCTACTTTGGCATTGCGTACAGGCTTTTATAAAAATTCAGGAGATACAGGGCGCGAGATCAAAATGTATATCTAAGCTCTCGCAGTAGAAAAGTATCAGATATTGGGCTAATGGCTATGAAATTAAAAAAAATCTTAGGTATCGGTAGCGCTTTATTGTTAACTATGTTCTCACAGACAGTAGCTGCGGCAAGTGGCAGCTATCACTCTTCAGTTGTTTTACCCACACTGTATTCCAAAAATTTCTTAGAAACTGTTAACGTTCCTATTGTCGGTTCTCCCCCTGCAACAGGAAAGATTACCAATGTATCTTGGACTTGGAACGTTGTTGGATGGCCCCAGAATTTATCGGTTTATCTTTGTCAGGGAAATATCAGCAGTTGCGTAGATATATCACGCACGCGAAGAATGTCGACAGCCGCATTTAATAATAGAAGCCCAGCACAACAGTTCCTTTTCGCCTTAAAGGTTGGAAACGGTAACGTTATGCCAATAGCAGGTCAAACCGGAGAAATTACTGTCAGTTGGGAATGATATTTCAATGATTATCCATAGATTGCCGCCAGTATTATAGGCGGCAATTCTGATTTGCTTTGAATATTGTAGGGTTTAAGAAATATGAATATGTTCCCCTATTTCTGACTGAAAATCTGTTGGTAACGATATAAGTATATCACTCATCAACATAACACTATTCAATGCTGGAAAAAAACTGTTCAACTTCTGTACGTAATAAAGGAGGATACCATTTATTGTCTTTCAATTGAGTACTCATACTAGGGTACTCGTAACTTCTATACAAATTTTAATAGGTAACCACATTTCAAGACATGAATTATCATTAGGATAGGCTGGCAAAAATCCATATTGCTGATAAAACGGAATCACCTCTGGGGTCATAGGATCAACAAACAACCCAATCGCTGAAACTTGCTGTGCGACCAACACTGTCCGGTAAATGGCATCAATCAATAGCTGTTTACCTATCCTTTGCCCCTTGTGTGAACAATCCACAGCAAGTCGGGCCAATTTTACCGCATTAAGTGGATGAGGATATTTTTTGTAATCCCTGTGGGCAAGCGGAATTGTCACTGAATATCCAGTAAGTGTGTGATATCCGATAATAGTCGTGGGCACGGAATCTCGGCAGGCCACATAAGTTTTTGAAATATGCTTTACGGTTTTCTGCCGAGCTTGCTGTTGTAAAAACTGATTTAATTCACTGACACCGCAATCAAACTCCCTACGATCATGCTGCTGAGTAATTTCTTCAATGATTACGGACATTCACACTATCCTTATAGTACTCGGCAGCTTCAAGTAGTTTAGAATTTGCTTTTGGCGGATTTTCCAAAGCTGCCAACAAAGCATCAGCCCCCTCCATCGAAAGGTGTAAGGTTTCAGTTCGTTCAATCACGTTACGCGCTTTCTCCATTGCTGATGCAATAAGAAATTGTGAAAGTGTTGCACCTGAGTAATCAGCCGCCCTTTGTATGATCTCTTGAATTTCTGAAGAGGTTCTTGCAACTAAACGGGTCTCTTTGCGTTCTGTATTAGTAGCCATGATTTCATCTACACTTTTAGTCTATATAAACATGGTGCCATTATGACATACAAAATAGACATTTATCAATATGTATGCCGAAAAGGCATACATGAACATCCAAGAATGTATTATTTTTGCCTGATAATAGATGACGGCCTCAGCCGCCATCTTGGTATCTCTCGGGTGATTAATCCTATGGTAGTTCAACCCCTTTATAACCAGACAAAATCAATTCCCATTCCTGTTGAGCAAACCATGTCTGGGTTTTGCCATCATAATGCAGACTATCAGGCAGAAAAACGCCAAACTCAGTCGCCTTCCCGGTATAGTCAGGAGAATTCCGTGCATCAATTAGCGTTCGGTATTTGGGATCATCATCGATAACATTATTGATTGCCTTAATAACATAGCTGGTGTTGATGGGATCAAACGCAACCGAAAGTGGATAATACAATCTCCACGGTATACTGCGAGAACCCAAAGCATCACTGATACCCGTAATGATGCGGGCAAAATTCCGCTCTGATGCCTGTGCCGCCAATAAACTTTCGGTTTCTGCTTCCCACTGGTTCCAATGAACAGCCAAAATACGAGGATTTTTTCCTAGTTTACGCAATGATTCGACTGCCATGCGCAAGGTTCTGATCGCACGGGGATAGAGCGATTCCACATCGCAAGGATCTCGTTCAGGAGCCCAACGGTTATCCGGCGGATTATCCAGATACATCCCCTGACCGCCCCAGCCCATCAAAATGACATAAAGATCAGGCAAATTAAGCGCATTACCTTGATTAATATGGTCTTGCCAGAGTTTGGCAAAACGGTTGGCAGCATTGACGGAGTGATCCTGATTGCCACGAAGTAAACCGACAGGAGAGCCAATATTGGCATTCCCAAAGCTAGTCAGCCCTGTCCAGTGAATTACAGGAAAGTCAACACTGTAAACTTCTGGCAGAGATAATGTGAATACGTTTTTTAAACCTTGTGTAATTTCTTCATCTTGTAGTAGTTGTGTTCCATGACCATAACTGTTGGATTGCCCAAGTATGATAAATAATGGAGCATCATTGGGCGCCCACAGAGAATATTTTATTTCTGGTGAATAGGGGTGTTTATCTGTCATCAGTTTTCCTCTTAAGATGATTTAAGTTATTAGGTCTGTTCTCCTCACCAAAATATAATTAATTTCTGGCAGATAAAAATCATCTGGTTAATTAATCATATTTATAATCCGAGAATGTAAAACTGTTTTAAATATTGCGTTTCACAGACCAGTTATTTATATTTCATCTTAAAAAATACACTCACCAGTGTAATCAAGCAAACAAAAATATAATCCATAAAAACACGTCAGTTTGATAAATAATATTTAAGCCTTTTTTATCATAAAACAAAATAAAAATGTTTTTTGTTGTGTTTGGAATTAATGGTATTTTATTAATGAATGAAAAATTCATTAAAATATATGATTTACTGACAATAAATTATGGCATTATATTAATATAATCCTGTCAATATTATTCATATTGATAACTAAACTTAAAAATACATTAATGAGGAAAATAATATGATTCAATTTAAAAATAAATTTTCTATGAGAGATAATATTGTCACCTCAAGTAATAAACTCACTAAAATAGCTTTAGCCAGTATAATTGTAATTAATACTTTCGCAATAATTAACGCATATGAGGTTAAAGCAGCGGAAACAGAATCGTTTTCAAATAGATCATCTCTTCGTGAAGAAACTATTAAAGGCGGTATCGGAGGAAGAGCAATTCTGAATAGTCAAGGAGCTATTCTCACCACAAAAATAACCTTGCCAGAGATTAAACAAGGTTTTTCGTTTAAAGCATCGGGTGGAACGCTATATGTATACTCTGGTTTTTCTGGTCAAATAGAATCAGATGTTGGTTTCCAATATAGTACTACCTATAATGTCTGGAAACCATATATGAAAGTAGGAAGCCGTGGACAAGACACGGTTCAATATATTGAAGGAAAAGATAACTTTACTTATAAAAATGGTTTTAAACCCGGTAGTGAGGTACAACTTACCATATATAAAAATTTAAATGGTGCAACAAGGGCGACATATTGGGGAACCTCCAATAATGGTTATGCCGGTAGACTGATTTCAGAGATAAAAAATACTCATGTCAGCTCAGTAAGTCACTGGAAAATATTATCCACAATCGCTATACCTAGTGGAACACCAGAAGGAAATATTAAAGTTCATAAAGAATACATTGCTACATTTAAAAATGTAGTTATAGATAATAAACCTGTTAATCCAATAATTCATGCAACAAAAGGAGCAAGTATTAATACAAGTTCGAACAGTGCCGCAATAAAAATAACAACCAGATAATACCATAATAGACACTTTAGCCAGTTTCCTAATATCTAAGGAACTGGTTATTTATTTTTAATCTTTTTTAACCAATATATCTTAAATCAAAATCAAGTATTCCCTGACCAAGTTAAATACAGTATGGATAATTTATTTACTGTCATAAAATCATTATTATTCCCAATGATTAAAATTCAATTGATAAAATTACTGCTATTAATTACTGAAATTTAAATATAACAGCTATCCTAATAAGAATAATTTTTACAGATCGTTGATAAAAATCCATTTAAATTCTACGGGCTTGCCAAAAAGCTTTTTTCCAGTAAACATTATTCATAGATGAGCGAGTAACACCTTTATGGGTTGATGCATGAATAAACTGGTTATTAGCATCATAAATGCCAACATGTAATCCATGCTCGCCACTACCTGTTCTGAAAAAGACCAAATCACCCGGCATTAAATCGCTTTTATCAATACGGGTGCCTAATTTTATTTGTCCATCGGTAGTGCGAGGTAACTGAATATCAAACCGGTCACTGAAAGTACGGTAAACAAAACCAGAACAATCTACTCCCCGATGATCCATTCCACCATAATGATATGGCGTACCATGCCATTGATTAAGCTGCTCCTTAAGTTGAGCAATTACCATGATGGGATCAGAAAGCGCCGTTTTTAACTCAGGAGCCGGTGTCTTGGGGGCGTGGCTGGAACAGCCAATAAGTAACAGACTGAGCAACAATAGTAACTCTTTTGTTCTTATTATCATTACCCCCTCCTCATAAGATCAGCAAAACAAGTTAACTCTATCCGGCACTCGATAAAAAAACAAGGTTGTACTTTAAGTAAAACAGTTAAATATTCTTCATTCTGGACGGCTAATCAACCAGATACCACACAAAATGAAAATGACACCCGCAGTTTTCAATAATGTGATGGTTTCATTAAACCAAGGCAATAAAGCCGCCATTAAATAGACAAATACATAACTTAAGCTTATTAACGGATAGGCTTTATTTAACGGCAAATATTTTAGCGTAAATAACCAACACAGCATAGATAATAGATACCCAGCCAGACCGGCCATTACCATCATCAGGGAGTGGCGATGACTCCACAGCCACTCAATATCAAACCAATGCAAGCCAAGATTCAATGCCGGTAAATTGACAACACCCCATTTCAGTAATAACTGGGCTATTGTCACCAGTAATACGCTAACTAATCCCCAAATATAACCTTTCATTCATTCAAGCTCATCAGCAAAATTCCCAACATGATAAACACAACTCCACTCCAATGTTTTCTGCCTGCTTTTTCCTGATAGAAAATTTTCCCCGCTAACGTGACCATAATAAAATTTATACTTAACATGGGATAAGCAATTCCTAACGGCAATATCTGCAATAGACGAAGCCAAAATAACATGCCAACAGCCAATAGAATCACAGCCCCTATCAACCATTTCAGCGCAGATACCCGCTGATAAATATCATTCTGCCAACATATCACAGCCTGTTTCTGACATAGCTGACCAGCACATGTCAGTAAGCTAACCAGCAACAATAAAGTGAAATTTATCATGGTCGCTTCTCATAAACCAAAATAGCAAAGCGATAATTGCGATTAATGTGATCTGCTTTTGGCAAATCAGGTAATTTTTCATTTTTATATAAATGAAACAGTACTGATACCCGTCCTTCTTTACGCGCTTTCTCTAACCATTGTGGAAAATCTTTATAACTGATATATCGATATCGGCTATCTGGATAATTCAACCCATATTCCAACTCACCCCAATTCTCAAGCATATAAATATCGCTACGCTTCATCTCCCAAGCTACCGTGGTTGCAAGACCAACGCTTTCCGATAGAATGTACCGACTGTCTGCAAGTTCCTGATGATGTAACTTAATAAAACTTTGCGGTAATTTAGAATTAACAGTATTCTCAGGCAACGCATTACCTATCACTAAACTGACAACAATGGAACAAAATGCCGACCACAACCAGTATTTTCCATTCAACGCAAAACACAGATAACCAATAATTCCCCAAATACCAAAAGCAACAATCGCTAAAACCCATTTAGGCCATTCTGATGGTTGATATAAAGAGTGTTTTGTTACTGCTTCCATAGCAAACAGAACCATTACCGCCATCAGACCAATCAATACGTTAACCATTCCATTGATCTTCAGCAATTTCATTTTGCCATCTCTTACGCAATCAACGCCAAATTTAGCCATCATCATTGCCAATGGCGCCATGCAAGGCAGGATATAGGTTGGCAATTTTCCTTTCGCGATACTGAAAAATAAAAATGGTACGACAAACCAGCAAAGTAGAAAAAACATTTCAGGATTGGATTTTCTCTCTTTCCAACCTTTAATTACCGCGCCGGGTAATAATCCCAACCACGGGATCACACCAAGAATAAGAATCGGTATGTAATACCAGAATGGTGCAATATGCTGTGCGTCATCGGAAGAAAAACGCTTAATATGCTCAACCCAGAAGAAATAATGCCAATAGTCAGGCTCACGTTGGGCAACCGCAATCACCCACGGCAAACTGATTGCTACCGCCGAAATAATAGCAAGTGGGCCAAAGTATATTATTTGCAGAACCCGCTTCTGATAAATGACAATGGGCAACATCGCAATGACCGGAACGGCCAATGCCAGAAACCCTTTGGTCATAAATCCCATACCACAGCATAAACCCAGTACCAGATATGCCATAATCCGCTGTTTGTTACAATCGGCTTTTAACGCCCAGAAGCTAGATATCATGGCAGCCGTTATCCATAAAGAAAACATTGGATCAAGTACGCTATAAGTGCCAATGGCAAATACCAGAAACATTGAGATGTGAATAAGGCTGGCGGCAAAAGCAATATGCCGGTTATGCCACATCATCATAGCAAGTCGATATAATAAAATCGCGCTGATAAAAATACAGAAAACCGACCCAAAACGAACAGCAAAATTATTATCACCGAAGATCCATTGGCTAATATTATTAATCCAATAACCCGCTACTGGTTTTTCAAAATAACGAATATCCAGCAAATACGGAACAATCCAATCCCCTCGTTGCAGCATTTCTCGGCTAATTTCTGCGTAACGGGTTTCATCAGGCTGCCATAGCAGACGGCCATTAAGGGGTAATAAATAGGTGAGGATAAAAAAAAGAGCCATCAGAAAGGCCCCCACTTTACACGCCCGGTTATTTAACATAGATAAGTTAAACCTCTTGTTGGCATCCTAACCATCCTTCTCTGCCGGGAAATTCGGAACGAATAATTCTCCCGACAGGAAGTCGCTGTATATTTTCAGGCAGCAGATGACTCAATGCACAAAATTGTATGTTTTCCTGATGAACCATTTCCAACAGCGTTGCAAATTCTGTGGACTTGGACATCCCTTCAACTTCCGTATGGATGGTATATACCGGAACTCCCTGGCTGTTTTTCATCTTATCAAGGATAAATTGGTTAAAATCTTCATCTTTAACCTGAATTCCTATCACTTCGTCATAAGTTGGCAACGTCACCGGAATTTGCACAGTACCAAGAGTACCATCAGGCAAAATGGGCTTGAATGGATGAGTTCCCCGACAATCGCTGTTGTAATCAAAACCAAACTGTTGCTTTACCGCGAGTACACGTTCATCAGCCCGCCAACCCGCAACAGCAGAGCAAGTTACCCGTTGGCCAATTGCCTCTACCAATGCATCCACCCCCAGTTTAACCTGCTCTGTCAACTGAGCTTCTGACCAACGGTCGACTTTCGCCTGCCAACGCTGATGATCCCAAGCATGCAGGCCCACTTCATGGCCTGCATCCAGAGTTTGCCTCATCAGGTAGCCTAAATCTTTAGCAATCTTCTTACCCGGCCATGCCGTTCCCGCCAGTAAAATATCAAGACCATACAGAGACGCCGCATTTGACCTCAACATTTTCCATAAGAATTTTGGCCGTAAAAGACGCCACAAATGGCGCCCCATATTATCCGGCCCAACACTAAAGAAAAAACTGGCCTGAATTTGGTGTTTTGCCAAAATTTTGAGCAATTGCGGCACCCCTTCAACGGTTCCTCGATAGGTATCCACATCAACTCTCAAGCCAACTTGTTTCATTAATTTTTCCCTAATTCTTCCACGGCGCCACGCAAGAAGAAATCCAGTGTTTCATCTATCGTCTGTTTCATATCAATGGTTGGCTTCCAACCTAGCAATCGCTCCGCGTTTTTAATACTTGGCTTACGGTGTTCAACATCCTGATAACCTTTACCGTAGTAACTACCACTTTCAATCTTTTTAAATCCAGCAAATGGAGGAAAATGATCTCTCAATTCATGGTTTTCAAAGCTATCAAGTAATATTTCCGCTAATTGGCGAATACTGGCTTCATTAGTTGGATTACCAATATTGATAATTTGACCGTCACATAATCCATCTCGGTTTTCAATAATTCGGAACAGCGCCTCAATACCATCATTAATATCAGTAAAACAGCGTTTCTGTTCGCCGCCATCTACTAGTTTGATTGGTGAACCTTCAACTAAGTTCAATATTAATTGTGTGATCGCTCTGGAACTGCCAATACGCGCGGAGTTCAAATTATCCAAACGTGGCCCCATCCAGTTAAATGGACGAAATAGTGTGAATTTGAGTCCTTCTTTCTCACCATATGCCCAAATAACACGATCTAGCAATTGTTTTGATACAGAATAGATCCAACGCTGTTTGTTGATAGGACCAACGATCAGACGAGAGTCATCTTCATCAAATTCTTTATCATCACACATGCCATAAACTTCTGATGTGGATGGGAAAATAATCCGTTTATTGTATTTAACGCAATAACGGACAATTTTTAGATTCTCTTCAAAATCTAATTCAAATACACGCAGCGGATTACGGGTATATTCAATTGGAGTCGCAATGGCTACTAATGGCAAAACAACATCACACTTTTTAATGTGATATTCGATCCATTCAGTATGGATATTGACATCACCTTCGATGAAGTGGAAACGCGGATTACCAATAAAACGCTCAATGGCGGAAGAACCGATATCCATACCATAAATATCATAGTTGCCATCACGTAATAGACGTTCTGTTAGATGATTACCGATAAAGCCATTTACACCGAGAATTAATACACGTTTCCGGTGGCTAATTTGAGCGGTTGCCTTTGGACCAACACGGATATCAGTCACCATGCTCATATCTACCGCCAGACGATGGCCCTGAACATATAACCCTGATTCGCTTTGCCCATTAATAATTTCTAACGCGCCTTCTCCACAGGCAATAATTAACGGATCTACCGATAATACTGTTCCCGGCTGTTTATCATGAATCTCATTCAACGGAGAAGCACGCCAGATAGTAATCTTACGCTCGCCTAAGAAAGTAAACGCCCCTGGATATGGCTCAGTCACTGCCCTGACAAGATTGTTAATTTCAGCGGCTGATTTGCGCCAGTCAATCTCACCATCCGCAGCAGTACGACGCCCAAAGTAAGTTGCCTGACTTTCATCTTGAGGTATCGCTGGATAAGTTCCTGCTTTAATCTGAGGTAATATGTGATTAAGCAGTTTTTCAGCTGCCTCACGAATTTTACCGTGCAAAGCCAACGCGGTATCTGTCTCTGCAATAGTAACTTTGTGTTGAGCAATAATATCCCCGGCATCAGGTTTCAACACCATTTTATGCAAGGTTACACCGGTTTCCACTTCACCATTTAAAATCGCCCAGTTAATCGGGGCGCGACCACGGTATTTTGGCAACAGTGAACCATGCAGATTAAATGCGCCTGTGCTCGCCAGCGATAAAATATCCTCGCTCAGCATATTTCGGTAATAAAAAGAGAAAATCACATCAGGTTTTAGTTCCCGGATACGTTCAATCCAAAGTGGATGGTTGACATTCTCTGGCGCAAAAACCGGTAGTCCTAAATCTGCACTTAAACGGGCAACAGAAGAGAAAAAATGGTTTTCATTAGGATCATCTGTATGGGTAAATACCGCCTGAATATCAAAACCCGCTTTAGTTAAGGCATTGATCCCGACACAGCCGATATCATGATAGGCAAATACAATTGCTTTCATTTAGTACTCTTCCTGGTTGTTGTTGGTCTTTTTATTTCCGACCACTTTTTGAATAAAATAACGTGGGCGCGCCCGAACATCGTTATAGATACGGCCTATGTATTCACCTAATAAACCCATCGCGACGAACTGCGCGCCAATAAACATGAAAAGGATGGCAAATAGAGTAAATACCCCTTCTGCTGCCCATATGGCGCCAAAAATCAAACGTAAAACCACCAATAATACAGCCAGCAAAAAACCAGAAACTGCAATCACACTGCCTACGACACTCAGCAAACGCAAAGGCGCGGTTGTCAGACAGGTCAGCAAGTCATACATCAGATTAATCAGCTTCATGAAGCTATATTTAGAATCGCCAAATTCACGCTCTGCATGGGCGACATCAATCTCAATGGTTTTACGGGCAAACGTGTTTGCCAGAATAGGAATAAAGGTGCTGCGCTCATGACACTGCAACATAGCTTCAACAATATGGCGGCGATAGGCACGGAGCATACAGCCATAATCTCCCATAGAGCGGCCTGTTGCCTTAGTAATCATAGCATTGATGATTTTTGAAGCTGTTTTACGGAATAGAGAATCCTGCCGATTAGCCCGGCGAGTACCCACAACGTCATAACCTTGTTCAGCCGTTTTAACAAGACGGGGGATCTCTTCTGGCGGATTCTGCAAATCGGCATCAAGCGTAATAATTAAATCGCCATTAACCTGATTAAACCCCGCCATAATCGCTGAATGCTGACCATAATTACGATTAAGTAAAATTGCAACAATATGATTTTCATACTGTTCCGCAGCCTGAATCAGAATTTCCGCAGATCTATCACTACTACCATCATCGACAAGAATAAGTTCATATTCCTGAGTCAATTGTTTACAGGCCGCTAAGGTTCTTTCCAATAAAAGAGGTAAACTTTCTTCTTCGTTATAAACCGGAATAACAACAGAAACTTTTTTAATTTGTTCAAATAACACTTATCTGTGCTCCGAAATAATTTCTTGTAAAACATCAATAACATAATCCACATCGTCATCACTCATATCAGGAAAGAGCGGCAATGAACAAAGTGTTACTGAATTCCATTCTGATTCGGGTAATGACAATTGCGGATACCGATCCCGATAATATTTTTGTGTATGCGCAGCCCTGAAATGCAAACCTGTACCAATATTTTTCTCTTTCAAACGTTCCATTAACGTATCGCGATCAATGCCACAAACATCCTTATCAACCCGCACCATAAATAGATGATGTGCATGCATATGCTCATAATCAGGCACACTTAACATCTGCAAAGGCGAATCTTTTAATGCCGCTGAATAACGGGCAACAATTTGCCGACGGCGAATATTCATTGATTCCAATTTACTTAATTGCACAACAGCAATCGCAGCATGAATATCAGATAAATTATATTTGTAACCCGGTTCTACAACTTCTGCCTGTGGTCTCCTGCCTTGTATTTGACGATCAAAAGCATCAATACCCAATCCATGAAACTTTAGACACCGAATTCGTTCAATAAGTTCATTATTATCAGTAGCAATTAACCCCCCTTCCGCACAAGTGGCATTTTTTATGGCATGAAAAGAAAAAATCGCAGTACCATGCTCACCAATCCATTCACTCTTATAACGGGTTCCTAATGCATGAGCCGCGTCTTCAATCAATGGAATACCCGCCTCCTGAGCAATCCCACGCAATGCATCTAAATCACAAGGCGCACCGGCATAGTGAACAGGAATAATCGCTTTGGTTCTGGAAGTAATCGCCTTTTTCACTGCCTGCGCGTCGACCATTAACGTATGACGATCAACATCAATCATGATCGGTTCAGCACCAAGCAAGCAGATCATATTTATTGTGGAAACCCAAGTTTGAGATGGTGTAATCACTTCGTCACCAGGGCCAATTCCCAACGCCATTAGCGTCAGATGCATACCCGCCGTCGCAGAGGCCAATGCAACCGCATGTTTACAACCAAACATGCGGCAAAAGTCCTGTTCCAATTGATGATTTTGCGGGCCTGTTGTAATCCAACCCGAACGAAGAACCTTTTCTACTGCCTGAATTTCTTCATCACCTATCGCAGGATGAGAAAATGGAAGAAAACGATCCATAAAACACAGTCCAATTCATTCATAATATAACGATATATTAGATGACTATATTTTAACGAATCGTAAACACAGGTATGATTTAACAAATTAAGTGGAAATTACTATAGATCTACGGTACGTACAGATCCACGATACGTACAGATTCACGGTAGGCACATACGGCGGGACTATAATTAAGGTAAGAAAACCCGCCAATACTTATCTGTCCTTTCTGGCACACATTTGATGTCAGCAGCAAAAACTTTAGAGAGCGTATTTTCTTTCATTACCTCATCCGGTTTTCCATTCGCAACCAGTGTTCCATTAGCAAGCAACCAGATCCGATCAGCTTTATCATAGCTATGATTGAGATCATGACCACTCATGACTACGGTTCCACCGAGTTCACAAAATTTCTTTATTAATAGATCAAGTGCGGCTACCTGAGTGATGTCAAGATTATTCGTAGGCTCATCCAAGAGCAATAATTTGCCTTCCGAATTGATTGTCGGCCAGACTTGCAAAAAAACCCCTGTTAATCGCACCCTTTGCCATTCACCACCAGATAGATGACCTACAGGTGTCTCCAGAAGTTTTCCCAACTTAAAAAAGGAGCAAAGTTCTGACAACACACTGTCACAATTAACAAGATGGGCAGCTAAGTACAGTTGCAGATATTGAAAAACCGGCATTACCGGCACAGAAGAAATTTGCTGGCTAAGCCATGCTCTATGCCGCGCTAACTGGCAGTGACTATATTGACTAAGACACTTTTGTTGCAAATTGATTACACCACTATAGGGTAAAATACCGGCCATACAGGCCAGTAATGTACTTTTTCCTGAACCATTCGGCCCAATGAGATGTACCTGTTCACCTTGTTGCACCAACGCTGTCAGCGGCATTAATCTGTTTCGTACTGATACTTGACTGAGAGCCATCAACTGATTGGTCACTTGCACATTATCCACTTTTTTAACTCCAGTCTCTGACTCTCAATAATAACCAAATAAATACCGGCGCACCCAATGTTGCAGTCACAACGCCAATCGGCACTTCTGCATTATTCAAGCTAAGGCGAGAAAATAAATCAGCCAACAATAATCCACAACCGCCGGATAGAACACAGGCGGGCAGTAGTGTTTTATAATCTGTCAGACCACATAAACGTAAAATATGTGGAATAACCAAACCAATAAAGCTGATTGTTCCAGCAAGTGCAACACTTAATCCGACCAATAACCCAACAGCAAATACAAATAAATTACGCCAATAATAAAGCGATATACCCAACTGTTGAGCTTGTGTTTCCCCCAGTGACAGAAAATTAAGTACTTTTCCTTGCCGGCTCAACCAAATGATCAAAGGAAACAAAGCGACTACTAACCATTGCTGCCGCCAATCTATTCCACTGAAACTTCCCATCATCCAATACATTAGTTGACGCAAGTCCAGGCTAGTACTGAAATAAACCATCCAGGTCATTAACGCACCTGAAACGACACCAAAAGCAACCCCTACCAACAACAAACGAGCATTATTTAAATAACGCTTTCTTGCAAAAGTCAGCAATATCATTGTGACAGTCAACGCTCCGAGCACAGCGCTAATACTTAGTAACCAAAATGGCGCAATACCATGAAACATCAACACCAAAAACACTACCACCACGCCAGCACCATTACTGACGCCTAATAGCCCAGGTTCCGCCAACGGATTTTCAAACAGCGCCTGCATTACAGCACCCGCCACAGTCAAGCTTGCACCCACAGCAACTACAGCTAATACACGAGGAAAACGCAATTGCCACACAAACAACTGACCTGTTTCAGAAAACCATTTATCAGGCCAGATCCAATTTTCTCCGGCACAGAGTGAGAGAAAAAAAACCAATAGAAATAAACAAGTGAGAATCGCCAGAAAACGATAATCACGCTTTTTCTGGCGAGTCACTAATTCAGTGATGGAAGAGATGGGTTGCATGGTAAATCAAGCTCATGAGGGAGGATTCGTTTAAGAAAAAGGCCGCTATCGATGCGGCCTTTTTGATTATTCTTTAGGCGTGGCTTTCTCAACCCTGCTTTTTAACTTCTGACCAGGACGGAATGTCACTACTCGGCGAGCTGTAATCGGAATGTCCTCACCAGTCTTAGGATTACGCCCCGGACGTTGGTTTTTATCCCGTAAATCAAAGTTGCCAAATCCAGACAATTTTACCTGCTCACCATTCTCCAAAGAACGACGCACTTCTTCAAAGAATAATTCAACCAGATCTTTAGCATCACGCTTGCTAATTCCCAGTTTCTCAAACAGATTTTCTGACATTTCAGCTTTAGTAAGCGCCATAGGTTCAGTCCCTCAAGGATGCTTGGAATCGCTGTTTCAGCACTGCAACACATCTATTAACAGTCGCAGCAATCTCTTCTTCTTCCAGTGTACGCGCGGTATCCTGCAAGATAAAACTTATAGCAAGGCTCTTATGACCCTCTGCTACACCTTTACCACAATACACGTCAAACAAGTTTATGCCAACTATATGATTTACGCCAACTTTCTTGCACTCAGCCAAAACATCTTCTACAGCAATATTTTCAGGCACCACGATCGCAATATCACGACGGTTTGACGGGAAACGTGAAATCTCTTTCGCATCAGGAATCACGCGGCATGCCAGCTTATTCCAGAGTACTTCGAATACCACTGTGCGGCCATTTAAGTCAAGTTTACGTTCCAATTCTGGGTGAACTACACCAATATATCCGATGTATTCATCTTCCAAATAAATCCCTGCGCTTTGACCTGGGTGCAACGCCGGATTTACATCTGCTCTAAAAGAAATCTTAGATAATTTCCCGGTTAACTCCAGAACAGCTTCCAAATCGCCTTTCATATCGAAGAAATCAACTGACTGTTTTTCCAGTGACCAATGTTCTTCAAAACGATTACCGGTAATGACTCCCCCCAACATCAGCTCCTGACGAATGCCCTGCTCCGCATTTTCATCAGGAACAAAACGCAAACCCGTTTCAAATAAGCGCACACGGTTTTGCTGACGGTTCTGGTTATATACCACCGTCGTTAGTAAACCCGTCAGTAGAGATAAACGCATTGCTGACATATCCGCCGAAATTGGATTAGGCAGCATCAACGCTTGTTGCTGTGGATGTAACAGTGCCTGAATTTTAGGATCAACAAAGCTATAAGTAATCGCTTCTTGATAGCCTCTGTCAACCAGCATCGTTTTAACACGTTGCAGGGAAAGATCCGCTTCACGATGTTTTTTCATGATAAGATCGGCACGCATCGGTACATCTGGAATATTGTTGTAACCGTAGATACGGGCAACTTCTTCCACCAGATCTTCTTCCAACTCCATATCAAAACGCCAGCTTGGCGCAACCGCTTGCCAGCCATTTTCCTGAATAGTGACCTTGCAACCTAAACGGGTCAAGATGTCACCAACCTGTTCATCAGGTATATAGTGACCAATCAAACGATCCAGCTTTTCACGACGTAATGTGATTGTCGCGGACTGTGGCAATTGATATTCATCAGTCACATCAATAATTGGACCCGCTTCACCACCACAAACATCAATCAGCAGTTGAGTCGCTCTCTCTATTGCTTTGTGTTGTAGCTGAGGATCAACTCCACGTTCATAGCGGTGAGAAGCATCAGTGTGTAAACCATAACGACGAGCACGGCCAGCAATCGCTAAAGGGGCGAAAAATGCGCACTCAAGTAAAATATTTTGCGTCTCTTCATTCACGCCTGAATGTTCACCGCCAAAAATACCTGCCATCGCAACAGCTTGTTTTTCATCAGAAATAACTAGTGTATCAGTAGAAAGGTTGGCTTCTGTACCATCCAGCAGCACTAATTTTTCATCCTGCTTCGCCATACGCACAGTAATTGAGCCATTCAGACGTTCCAAATCAAACGCATGCAATGGTTGGCCTAATTCAAGCAATACATAGTTAGTCACATCGACAATCGGGTCGATAGAACGGATACCACCACGACGTAATTTTTCACGCATCCACTGTGGCGTTGCCGCTTTCACATTAATGTTTTTAATTACCCGTCCCAGGTAACGTGGGCAAGCTTCTGTTGCTTCAACACGAATAGGGAAAACAGCATCTGTTGTCGGTTTTATTGCTTCAATTTGTGGCTCAGATAGGGGCATTTTATTAGCAACCGCCACATCACGCGCAACCCCTATAATACTTAGGCAGTCAGCGCGATTAGGCGTAATACTAATTTCAATGACTTTATCATCCAGCTTCAGATATTCACGCAGATCAACACCTAAAGGAGCATCAATCGGCAATTCAATAATACCGTCGTGATCCTCAGAAATACCCAGTTCAGAAAAAGAACATAGCATCCCTTCGGAAGGCTCACCTCGCAGTTTTGCCGCCTTGATTTTAAAGTCACCCGGTAATACAGCACCCACAGTTGCTACTGCAACTTTCAACCCCAAGCGGCAATTTGGCGCACCACAAACAATGTCCAGCAGTCGTTCACCACCGATATTCACTTTTGTTACCCGTAGCTTATCTGCATTTGGATGCTGGGCACATTGAACAACTTCACCGACAACTACACCATGAAATTGACCGGCAACGGCTTCAACGCCATCAACTTCCAGACCTATCATGGTAATTTGATCAGATAATACTTCACTGCTAATGGCTGGGTTTACCCATTCGCGTAACCAGAGTTCACTGAATTTCATGAGATATTCCCGCCTTTATTTAAACTGTTTGAGAAAACGCAGATCATTTTCGAAGAACGCACGCAAATCAGTTACACCGTAACGTAACATTGTCAGGCGCTCCACCCCCATACCGAAAGCAAAACCAGAATAAATTTCAGGATCAAGGCCAACATTATGCAATACATTGGGATGAACCATACCGCAACCCAATACTTCCAGCCATTTGCCGTTTTTACCCATGACATCAACTTCCGCCGAAGGTTCTGTAAATGGAAAGTAAGAAGGCCGGAAACGAACCTGCAAATCTTCTTCAAAAAAGTTAGTCAGGAAATCGTGCAACGTTCCTTTCAGATTGGTAAAACTGATATCACGATCAATAATCAAACCTTCTACCTGATGGAACATGGGTGTGTGTGTCTGATCGTAGTCATTACGATACACGCGACCCGGTGCAATGACGCGAATTGGCGGCTGTTGACTGTGCATAGTTCTAACCTGAACACCTGAAGTCTGAGTACGCAACAGACGTTTGGCATCAAACCAAAAAGTATCATGATCAGCACGGGCAGGATGGTGAGCAGGAATATTCAGCGCATCGAAATTATGATAATCATCTTCAATCTCAGGGCCTGATTCTACAGAAAACCCTAATTCACCAAAGAAAGTTTCAATACGCTCTATTGTGCGGTTAACCGGATGTAGTCCGCCATTTTCCATACGGCGACCGGGCAATGATACATCAATCTTTTCCGCTGCTAAACGGAAGTTCAGAAGGTCAGTCTCCAGTTTTTCTTTACGGATATTCAGAGATTCCAGAACTTCCTGCTTAGCCTGATTAATAACCGCCCCTGCTGCTGGACGTTCTTCGACCGGCAGATCACGCAGCGATGACATTTGGAGAGTTAAATGGCCTTTTTTGCCTAAATATTCAACACGCACCAAATCCAACGCAGCAACATCCTGGGCATCTTCTATGGCTGCTCTTGCTTTTGCAACCAGTTCAGCGAGATGTGGCATCGTTTTCCTCTTCCTTCGGCCTAACGGCCTGCTAGTAATGATCGTTAATGACCTTATATATACCCGTTATCTTTCAAGTTGCCTCTTTGTTGGCTGAACTCGCTTCCCACGGCCACATAGTTTGCTATGCTCCCGGGGATTCGCTCCCTTACCGTCGCGACGCACTTTAAAATCCATAGGGTATACCTATTTCTGCTTTTACTGTCATAAAAACAAAAAAACCTCCACAACGGAGGCTCAGGCGCTACTTTTCGTTTCTTTTCTTACGCGCAAAGCCCCCTGAATTCAGGTGCTAAAGTAAAAAAAGATGCGAAAAAAAGCTAAGGACATAATGTTGGTTCTCTCGGAATAAAATTCTGTTTTGGCAACAACACTCTTGTAAACCGCATTTGACAACAAAGTAAAAGAGGGAGCATGCTCCCTCCTTACTACCCTAACTTATGCCAGAGCGCTCTTCGCTTTTTCAACTAAAGCAGCAAACGCCGCTTTGTCAAACACAGCGATGTCAGCCAGGATCTTACGGTCGATTTCAATAGAAGCCTTTTTCAGACCATCAATGAAACGGCTGTAAGAGATACCATTCTGACGTGCAGCAGCGTTGATACGTGCAATCCACAGTTGACGGAACTGACGTTTCCGCTGACGACGGTCACGGTAAGCGTACTGCCCTGCTTTGATTACTGCCTGGAAGGCAACACGGTAAACGCGCGAACGGGCACCATAGTAACCTTTCGCTTGCTTTAAAATTTTCTTGTGACGTGCACGGGCGACAACACCACGTTTTACGCGAGCCATATACTTCTCCTATCGTCTCTGAGTTCTAATCTAAAAATTGCTTACGCGTAAGGCAAGCAAGCAACAACCAGGCCCAGATCACCTTTGGAGACCATGCCCTTTGGACGTAAATGACGTTTACGCTTGGTTGATTTCTTAGTCAGAATGTGACGAAGGTTAGCGCGCTTACGCTTAAAACCACCACTTGCAGTTTTTTTAAAGCGTTTAGCGGCGCCGCGTACTGTTTTAATCTTTGGCATTTTAATTTCCACTTCGCATTGTGAATTACAACGAATTAATCAGGCGAACAAGCCCCAACCAGATGAACCGACTGGAGCTTATTACTTGATTGCCTGACTATTTCTTCTTAGGAGCGAGCACCATTATCATCTGACGGCCTTCAATCTTCGAAGGGAAGGATTCAACTACCGCCAGTTCATCCAGATCGTCGCGGATGCGGTTAAGCATTTCGACGCCAATCTGTTGGTGCGCCATCTCACGCCCACGGAAACGCAGGGTGATTTTGGCTTTATCGCCATCTTCAAGAAAGCGAATCAGGTTGCGTAGTTTGACCTGATAGTCGCCTTCATCTGTACCAGGACGGAATTTAATTTCCTTAACCTGAATAACTTTTTGTTTTTTCTTCTGCTCTTTGATCGACTTACTCTTCTCATAGAGGAACTTGCCGTAGTCCATAATACGGCAAACCGGCGGCTCGGCATTCGGGCTGATTTCAACTAAATCAACATCCGCTTCCTCAGCTTTTTCAAGAGCTTCCCTCAGACTGACAATGCCAATCTGTTCGCCATCTAAACCTGTTAAACGAACTTCAGAAGCGCGAATCTCTCCATTAATGCGATTAGGACGCGCTGTTTGAATTCTTTTTCCGCCTTTAATACCTTATTCCTCCAATTGATGAAGATTGCGACTGCGTATTTCTATAAGCAGTTTTTCGATGAACTCGTTAACATCAATGCTACCCAGATCTTTACCACGGCGGGTACGAACGGAAACTTTTCCTGATTCGACCTCTTTCTCACCACAGACAAGCATGTAGGGAACACGACGAAGAGTGTGTTCACGGATTTTAAAACCAATCTTCTCGTTTCTCAAGTCTGCTTTTGCACGAATGCCCGCATCTTGAAGTTTTTTTACTAATTCCTGTACATAATCAGCCTGGTTATCGGTGATATTCATCACTACCACCTGCTGTGGAGCAATCCACGTCGGGAAGAAACCCGCATACTCCTCGGTCAGGATGCCGATAAACCGTTCCAGTGAACCCAGAACCGCACGGTGAATCATTACAGGAACTTTACGTTCATTATTTTCACCTACGTAGGACGCACTCAAACGACCTGGTAGTGAAAAGTCGAGCTGCACAGTACCACATTGCCACGCGCGATCCAAACAATCATGCAAAGTAAATTCAATTTTCGGTCCGTAGAAGGCTCCTTCACCTGGCTGATATTCAAATTGAACGCCATTTTCTTGTAGTGCCGCCGCCAAAGCGGCTTCCGCTTGATTCCATTGTTCCTCAGTACCAATGCGCTTTTCCGGGCGGGTTGACAGCTTAACTACGATTTTTTCAAAACCAAAAGTGCTGTAAACGTCATACACCATTTTAATGCAACTACTAACTTCCCGGTGAATTTGCTCTTCTGTACAGAAGATATGAGCATCATCCTGAGTAAAACCACGAACACGCATCAAACCATGTAATGCCCCGGATGGTTCATTACGGTGACAACTACCAAATTCAGCCATACGTAACGGCAAATCACGATAGGATTTTAAGCCTTGATTAAAAATCTGAATATGCCCTGGGCAGTTCATCGGCTTAACGCAATATTCACGGTTCTCTGAAGAAGTGGTAAACATATGCTCACCGTAGTTTTCCCAGTGACCGGTTCTTTCCCACATTACACGGTCCATCATAAACGGACCTTTAACTTCCTGATATTGATATTCTTTCAGTTTGGTCCGAACAAAAGTTTCCAGCTCACGGAAAATAGTCCAACCATCATTATGCCAGAATGCCATACCAGGAGCTTCTTCCTGCATATGGTACAGATCTAATTGTTTACCAATCTTACGATGGTCACGTTTGGCCGCTTCTTCCAAGCGTTGCAGATAAGTATTGAGCTGTTTCTTATCAGCCCACGCAGTACCGTATATCCGCTGCAACATTTTATTGTTGCTATCACCACGCCAATATGCCCCTGCGACTTTCTGCAATTTAAAATGATGGCAGAAACGCATATTTGGCACATGTGGGCCACGGCACATGTCAATATATTCTTCATGATTATAGAGACCAGGACGATCATCACGACTGATGTTTTCATCCAAAATCTGTACCTTATAATCCTCGCCGCGAGCAACGAAAGTATCACGAGCTTCTTGCCAGCTCACTTTTTTCTTGATGACGTCATAGTCTTTTTTGGCAAGTTCCAACATACGCTTTTCAAGCAGCGTAATATCTTCCTGCGTCAGAGCACGGCCAATATCAACATCGTAGTAAAAACCATTATCAATAATCGGACCGATAGCCATTTTCGTATCTGGCCATAATTGTTTAATCGCATGGCCTAATAGATGAGCGCATGAGTGGCGGATAATTTCCAGCCCTGCATCATCTTTACTGGTGATGATGGCAAGATTTGCATCTGAATCGATTAATTCACAAGCATCCACTAGCTCACCATTTACTCGGCCAGCAATACATGCTTTCGCTAAACCTGGACCAATATCACAGGCAACATCCATTACAGAAACGGCACGGTCAAACTGGCGTTGGCTACCGTCAGGAAGAGTAACAACAGGCATTTAAAATCCTTATCTACAGTGGTGACCCACACGAAAGGTCACTTGAAGGAGTTTGATATTCAACTAAAATAACGATTTAAATTATTATCTCGTCAATCCATTAAAGTTTGGTACTAAAATTGGTACACAATGTAAAAAGTGACTGCCTTCAATACCTAAACATCGCGAAAATATACCACCAACAACCATTCAGGTCACGGCGATGTTTAGTGTAGGTACAATCATTTGCACTTATTTTTATGCAAATGCACAAACTATAAAAAATAATTTTATAATGAAATAATATGTTTTAAAGAAAAACAGATAACATGCTCTTCAAAACACACATAGAACAAATCCGGCATAAGTTATATATGCCGGATTATCATACATATGGATACAGGATCGTTTAGTCTCTTTTAAGCCATTACTGAACTTCCTCGTCACCCCCCTCCGCCAACGCCATATTTAAAGCCTGAACTAAAACAGCTCTATCCTCATTATTCTCCAACATACTAAAATGGTTACCCGAAATTGGAATTAACCGAAGCGAAGAATCAGGCAATATCCGCGCCCAGCCTAACGACATATCCCTGTTTAAAGGCGGTGATTCAACATCCATAACTTTAGTATCCATAGCATTAGTTTCCATAACAACAGATACAGGTGGAGAAGGCTCCATTGCGTAGAATTGATGCAGTGTTATCGCCGATACTTGCGGCTCATAGTTTTTAACTATTTGTGCATAATTTGCTATCTGTTCCCAACGTCTTGCGATTAAATCAGCACGCAGATTTGCCGGATATAACGCCAATTTCTGCGCCATTTCGATAAATTGCACCAAATCTAATTCATCAATTTGTTGGTACAGTGCCGTAATTTCTTCAATATGTCCGTCTTCTGCTTGTCTTGCCAACTCGATAAAAAATTGGAATTTTGGCGGCGTTATCCGCGGCCTGTAATAATGAGGAACTGGCGTATCTATCAGACCAAGGAAATTAACCGCTTCACCAGAATACAGAAGTTGCTGGGCAATCGCATAAGCCAATATGCCACCGGAAGAGTAACCACATATCTGATATGGACCTTCCGGTTGAACCACTTTCATAAAGTGGATCATTCTTGCGGCTTGCTCTTCCATAGTCGACATCGGCTCTTCACTTATGGATGGCCACGGCAATGCATAAATCGGGTAGCCTGAATGAAGCTGCTGAGACAACCCGAACACATAGGAATAATCACCCATCCCGCTAGGCACAAAGAATAACGGCAGGCCCGTTCCACCAAGTCGCACCGATATCGCACTGTTTCGTGGTTGAGACAACGTATCTGAGGTCATTTTTGCTGCCAGTTCAGACAGCACAGGGAATTGAAACAGATCATTCAATGTACAAATAAATCCATGATTAGCTATAAGATTTATCATCCGCATAGCCAACAATGAGTGACCACCCAAGGCGAAGAAATTGTCATACCGACTAACCTGCTCAACGCCCAGTAATTCACACCAAATAGCCGCTAATACGGTTTCCGTTTCTCCTTGTGGCACTTCATAAATCTGCCGGGCAAAAGCTTCATTGCTTGGGGCAGGTAGTGCATGACGATCCAATTTACCGTTAGAAGTCAACGGAAAATCATCCAGACGCACAAAAGCCGACGGCACCATGTAATCCGGTAAAATGGCACTCAGGTAAATGCGCAAGCTATTAGCCAGTCCCTCATCCTGTCGTGCCACGACATAAGCAACCAAACGTTTATCTTGCCCATCACCTAGCACCAACACCACGGCCTCTTGTACCGTTGAGTGTTCCACCAATCGAGCCTCAATCTCACCCGGCTCAATGCGGAAGCCGCGGATTTTAACTTGTTGATCGTTACGGCCAAGGAACTCCAAATTACCATCCGGCAGGTAACGGGCTAAATCCCCGGTCCGATACATGCGGGCATCAGGTAAATCACTAAACGGATCAACAAGGAAGCGTTCAGCCGTCAGCTCAGGGCGATTGAGATAACCACACGCTACACCTGCTCCCCCAATATACAACTCCCCTACTACCCCCAGAGGTACCGGCTGACCATAGACATCCAGCAGATAAACCCGCGTATTGGCTATCGGTCGACCAATGGGGATCTGGGTCATCCCCAATGATAATGCCGTGATACGGTAAGTAGTGGTAAAAGTGGTACCCTCACTCGGCCCATAACCATTCAATAACTGTTGAGGCGGGCTATCACGCAGAACCTGAGCAATCACATGCGGGTCCAGCACATCGCCGCCGACAATCAGGATCTTAAGTTGCGCAAGAGCCGGAGCCAACTCTGCCGCCAACCGGTTAAACAGCCCAACACTCAACCACATCACTGTGATTCGATAAGCTTGTAATGCTTGGACAAACGCTTTAGGCGTCAACACAGTCGTGTGATCAATCACCACCAAAGTTCCGCCATTTAGCAATGGCGCCCAAACTTCAAAGGTGCTGGCATCGAAAGCCGGGTTAGCTTCAAACGCCACCCGATCATCCGGCCCGATTTCAGCATACCCATTATTAATAACCAGCCGAACCACCGCCTGATGCGGCACCATTACTCCTTTTGGCGTACCGGTCGAGCCGGAGGTATACATGATATAAGCCAGCTCGATATTGGACCGAGGTAAGTTAAGATTAAGGTAATCCTCCTCTTCGATATCACTCATCTCATCAGCAAAGCAATACAGGGGAATATCCAAGTTAACCGGAATATCTGTAAGCAACAATTTGGCTGAACAATCGTTTATCAACCAATGCTGCCGCTCATCCGGCACTCGGGGGTCGATAGGCACATAAACGGCCCCGGCTTTAAGGATTGCCAATTGAGCTACCACCAGTTCGATAGAACGCTCTAACAGCACCGCCACGCGATCGTCTGACCCTATCCCCTGCCTGATTAACCGGTGGGCCAGCCGGTTAGCACGGGCATTTAATGCCGCATAGCTGAGAATATGTTCTTCATACATCAGCGCTATTGCATCAGGGGTTTTCTCTGCCTGTTGTTCAAACAACTGGTGAATACAACACTGGTCAGGATATGGCGCCTCAGTTGCATTCCAGGTCTCCAGCAACAGCCGCTTTTCTGCTGCCGGCAGGATATTCAGTGCTCGGACCGGTGTCTCCGGCTGCTGTTCAAGCGCCGCTGCCAGACTTTCCAGCGCCTGTTGCATATAACCGCATACTCTCTCCGGATCAATCGGTTGAACGATTTGTGCCGTCAGCCCCAGAGCATTACCAAAATCCTCCACCGACAAAACAAACGGATAGTTAGTGCGCTCTTGCCCGCCCTGAAATTCAATGCCGCTGATAACTTCATCCGTGGCGATTATTGGCGCATTATGTCGGTAGTTCAACAAAGCACTAAAGAGTGGAATTTCATTTTGTACCCCACTGCAACGTTGAGCCAATGCCAGTGAAGCGTGCTCATGTTCCAGTAATCCAGTCAGCCGGGCATGTGCTGCCCGTACACTGTCCTGCACCGAGGTATCATCCATATCCAGTCGTAACGGCAAGGTGTTGATAAACAGTCCCATGCCGCTATCACCTCCTTGCCCTGCCTGCATCCGCCCAAACAGCACGGTGCCGAACACCACTTTCTCCTGTCCGCTGGTACGTGACAATACCTGTGCCCAAGCCAAGTGGCATAACGCAGCCAAACTGACTCCCAGACGCCGAGCCTGACTACGCAAACGACCATTCAACGTGGCGGGCAACATCCGGTGTGATTGTGCCACCTGTGAACCATCCCGATGTACTTCCATCAATCCGAATGGCAACGTCGGTTGATCCACCCCTGTCAACATATCGGTAAAAAAGCGAGTATGTTCAACCTGACTCACCCCCAACCGGGCCTCAGCTATCAGATTGCGGAAAGGAGTCGGAATAGGCAAGCGGCCCCCCTGCCCGGCGAGGTACGCCTGAACTTCGCGATTCATCACCTCCATTGCAGTATGGTCACCAATCAAATGATGCTGCAACTGCAATACGATCCAACGGCCATCCGTTTCTTGTGCAATAACAACACGTAACAGTGGTGCTTGACCCAAATCAAGACGATGCTGACGCGGATCAAAACGTTGAGCCAGTTGTTCACAAACCGGTCCATCTGAGGAATCCAACGTCAACTCAGTCACTGATAACGGTGCCTTACGCCAGACTACCTGAGCCGGAACTGATAATCCTTGCCAGACAAAGGCAGTACGCAAAATATCATGGCGATCAATCACCTGTTGCACTGCCGTCAAATAACAATCCAGCAACGAACGATCAGCAAAACTCATAGGATAGGCCAGCAGATATGGATCGCCCTTGTTCGCTAATAAATGGTGGAATAGGATGCCATCTTGTAACGGTGACAGGGCATAGATATCCTGAATATTAGCCACTCCCCCCGGCACTTGTTCCACAATATGGTCAATCTCAAGTTGGGTCAGCTCAATTAACGGCAACATCTCAGGCGTGAGTGCTGTAGCCGCCGGAGTGATGACGTTCGCCGGTACCACCACCGCTTGAGACTGTCCTACTGTTTGGGCAAATGCGGACAGCACCGGAGATTGGAACAGATCACGCACCGCCAACGTTAACCCCGCACTACGCAGACGCTCAATCATCTGTATCGCCAACAATGAATGACCACCCAACGCAAAGAAACTGTCATGCCGACTGACTTGTTCAATACCCAACAACTCGCTCCAAATAGCGGCCAATGTGGTTTCTGTCACCCCTTGCGGCGCTTCATAAACCTGCCGGGCAAACGCTTCTTCTTCCGGTGCCGGTAACGCCCGACGATCTAACTTGCCGTTTGGCGTCAGCGGGAAGGAATCCAGACGGACAAACGCTGCCGGCACCATATAATCCGGCAAAATGGCACTCAGATGAGTACGCAAGTGATTAACTAACTCTTCATCCGCTTCTGCCTCCACATAAGCCACCAACCGTTTGTCCTGACCGTCACCTAGTACCAATACAACCGCTTCACTCACCGCCGGATGTTCCATTAGCCGAGCCTCGATTTCCCCCGGCTCAATGCGAAAACCACGGATTTTCACCTGTTGGTCATTGCGGCCCAGGAACTCCAGATTGCCATCCGGTAGGTAACGGGCCAAATCCCCGGTTCGATACATGCGAGCATCTAGTTCACCACTAAATGGATCAGGCAGAAAACGTTCTGCGGTCAGTTCGGGGCGATTGAGATAGCCACAGGCAACACCATCACCACCGATATAAATCTCACCGGTTACCCCCTGCGGCACCGGCTGACCATAAGTATCCAACAGATAAACTCGTGTATTGGCTATTGGCCGACCAATGGGTATCCGGGTTACTCCCGATGGTAACGTCGTGATACGATAGGTGGTGGTAAAGGTGCTACCCTCACTTGGTCCATAGCCATTCAATAACTGTTGAGGCGGGCTATCACGCAGAACCTGCGCCATCACATGGGGATCAAGGACATCACCGCCAACAATCAGAATTTTGATTTGTGGCAACACCGGAGACAACGCTGTCACCAACCGGTTAAACAGCCCGACACTCAACCACAGCACCGTAATACGATAACTCTGTAGTGTTTGGACGAATTCTTTAGGCGTCAGTAAGGTGGCATGATCAATCACCACTAATGAGCCGCCATTTAACAACGGCGCCCAGACTTCAAAAGTACTGGCATCAAAAGCCGGATTCGCTTCAAAAGCCACCCGATCATCCGGCCCGATTTCAGCGTACCCATTATTAATCACCAGCCGAACCACCGCACGATGCGGCACCATTACCCCTTTTGGTGTGCCGGTCGAGCCGGAGGTATACATGATATAGGCCAGCTCGGTACTGGAACGAGGTAAGTCTGGATTGTGGTAATCCTCCTCCCTGATGGTGTCCATCTCATCGACAAGGCAATACAATGGAACCGCCAGATCAACCGGAATATCGGTGAGCAACAATTGGGCTGAACAATCGTTTATCAACCAGTTTTTCCGTTCGTTCGGTACATGGGGATCGATAGGCACATAAACAGCTCCGGCCTTAAGAATAGCCAACTGAGCCACAACCAGCTCAATGGAGCGTTCTAATACCACAGCAACCCGATCATCAGACCGTATCCCCTGCTCGATTAACCGGCCAGCTAGCCGGTTGGCACGAGCATTTAATTCGGCATAACTGAAAATGCGTTCTTTATACACCAACGACACCACATCAGGGGTTTTCTCTGCCTGCTGCTCAAACAGCCGGTGAATGCATAACTGGTCAGGATACGGCACCTGGGTTGCATTCCAGGTTTCCAGTAACAGCTTGCGTTCCACCTCGGTCAGGATATTAATTTTCCCGACCGGCTGTTGTGGGTTAGCTGCCATCTCTCTCAGTACGGTATGGAGATATCCCACCTGTCGCTCAATGGTGAGTTGATCAAACAGGGCAGTGGCATAATTCAGATAACCGACAATTCTGCCATCCATCTCGGATAAACTCAGTTCAAGATCAAACTTAGCCCCATCAAAAGTTTGTCCAACAGGTGAAACGACCAGTCCGGGTAACGTCCAATCTTTATTTTCATTGCTTTGCCAGGCAAACATCACCTGAAACAATGGGGTATGCGCCAATCGGCGCAACGGTTGCACGATTTCCACTACCTGTTCAAACGACAGGTCTTGATGCTCCTGTGCCGCCAGCGCGGTTTGCCGCACACGCACCAACAATTCTGTTACATTGGGTGCACCGGATAAATCCATCCGCAACGCCAGCGTATTCACAAAGAAACCGATCAACGATTCCACTTCTTGTCGACTTCGGCCTGCACTTGGTGTACCGATAACCAAATCTTCCTGACCGGACAAACGCGATAGAACTGTCGCCCAGGCAGCCAACAGGGTCATAAATAGCGTGACGCCCTGCTGTTCACTCAGGTGTTTGAGGGATTGGGTTAACTCCACATCCAGACTGACGGGCAATAAAGCCCCGGCAAACGACTGCTGAGGTGGACGTGGCCGGTCAGTAGGCAAATCCAACAGTACCGGCGCATCAGCCAGCCTTGTGCGCCAATAGTCAGATTGAGTCTGTATGCGTTCAGCCGATAGCCACTGATGCTGCCAAGCGGCGTAATCAGGATATTGAATCGCTAACGGTGGCAACGGATCTGATTGCCCTGCCAGGAAAGCGGTGTAAAGGGTGCTCAATTCACGCATCAACACGCTGACAGACCAGCCATCGAAAACAATATGGTGCAGGGTCAGCAAGAAAACGTAATCATCGTCAGCCAGTTGTACCAGACTGGCACGAATTAATGGGCCGCAAGCAAGATCAAACGGCGCCTCGGCTTCCTGAGTAGACAGAAACGCAAGCTGCGCATCCCTATCAGGTATATCCCGCAGATCATATTTTTTCATCAGTAAGCCCGATTCCGCCAGCAACAACTCCACCTGTGGCTGACCATCAACAGCAACGAAGACAGAGCGTAACGCTTCGTGGCGGGCAAACAGCGTATTAAGCGCTTGCTGCCAAGCAGCGATGTCCAACCGACCACGTAAACCCAATGCCACCGGAATATGGTAAGTTTCACTCACTCCTTCAAACTGGGCCAGGAACCACAGACGCTGTTGTGCAAATGACAACGGCAATTTACCTTCACGGGATAGCGGGATAATAGCTGGTAATTTGCTGTTCTGTTCATCAAATCGAGTATTCATCGCTTCAGCAAAATCGGCTAAGGTCGGGAATTTAAACAACGTGGACAGCGGTAATTCAATCCCCAACGCCGCTATCCGGTTCATCATCCGCACTGCCAACAGCGAATGGCCGCCTAAAGCGAAAAAGTTGTCATACCGGCTAATCCGCTCAACACCGAGTAACTCACGCCAGATAACCGCCAATGTGCTTTCCATCTCTCCTAACGGCTCGGCGTAAATCTGCCGGGCAAAAGCCTCTTCCCTCGGTATCGGTAATGCCCGACGATCCAGCTTACCGTTCGGGGTCAGCGGGAAGGCATTCAGGCGTACAAAAGCCACCGGCACCATATAATCCGGTAAAATTGCGCTCAAGTGTGTATGCAGACGGTTAACTAGCGCATCATCCGCTTCTGCCACTACATAAGCTACCAACCGTTTACCCTGCTCATCACCTAGCACTAACACAACAGCCTCTTGCACAGTTGGGTATTCCATCAGTCGGGCTTCGATTTCCCCCGGTTCAATACGGAAACCACGAATTTTGACCTGTTGGTCATTGCGGCCCAGGAATTCCAGATTGCCGTCTGGCAGATAACGGGCCAAATCCCCAGTCCGATACATCCGCGCATTCGGCATCTCACTAAACGGGTCAGCTAAGAAACGTTCAGCCGTCAGTTCAGGACGATTAAGGTAGCCACGCGCCACCCCCGCACCACCCACATACAATTCACCCACGGCCCCCAATGGCACTGGCTGGCCGTAGGTATCCAACAAATAAATCTGGGTGTTCGCCGTCGGATAGCCGATAGGCACTAACGTATCCGTGTAGTCTGGCGGACAACGCCAGGTCGTCGCACACACCGTGATTTCTGTCGGGCCATAGGCATTAAACACCGTCGCCCGACGACTCAGTGCCTGAAGCAGCATTGCGCTAGGTGCCTCACCACCGAGTATCAACGTAGGTCTTATCGATATTTCCGGTAAATCGATCCTTTCCCGGAGCAGTGCCGGGGGCAGACAGGCATGAGTCACCGACTGTTGCTCCAGATAATGCCAGAGACGAAGCGGGTCCTGACGGACGATATCGACAGCAATAATCAGACTAGCACCACTCCCCAACGCCATCATGATTTCCCAAACACTGGCATCAAAACTCAACGAGGCAAACTGCAACATCCGGCTATCCGAGTGAATGTCAAACTGGGCGATTTTATCCTGAACAAGATTAATTAGCCCACGATGCTCAATCATCACGCCTTTTGGTGTACCAGTTGAACCCGAAGTGTAAATCACATACGCCAGATGCTGCGCAGTCAGTGCGGTCACTTGCGGGTTACTGTCCGGCTGATCAGGCAAAATATTCGGGTCCAGCACAGTGAGTCCTGCCAGTGCCTCCTCACCCAGTGCGATACATCCGACATTATCCGCCAACACAATAGCCGGGGCTGCATCAGTCAAAATATGTGCCAAACGTTCCCCTGGATAAGACGAGTCCAACGGAACATAGGCTCCACCCGCTTTCAACACCGCCAGCAAGCCCACGACCATCGTCAGTGAACGTGTCACACAAATCGCTACTCGCTGGTCTGGCGCAACACCCAGCGCAATCAGTTGATGAGCCAGTCGGTTAGCACGAGTATTTAGTTCCGCATAGCTGTACGTCTGTCCTTCATACGCCAGTGCCGTGGCATCCGGGTTTTTCTCCACTTGTTGTTCAAATAACTGATGGATACATAACTGCTCAGAGTAGACAGTTTCAGTCGCATTCCAAGTTTTTAGCAACAACCGGCGTTCCACTTCTGGCAAAATATTCAGTGTCCGTACCGGTGTTTCCGGCTCCTGTTCAAGTGCTTCCACCAAACTCTCCAGCGCCTGTTGCATATAGCCGCATATCCGTTCTGGATCAAATGGTTGCACCACCTGTGCAGTCAATCCCAAAGCGTGACCAAAATCCTCCACCGACAGCACAAACGGATAGTTGGTACGTTCCTGCCCATTAAAGGATTCTATACTGCTGATAGTTTCATCTACGGTGATCGGCTGCGTACTATGCCGGTAGTTCAGCAAAGTACTAAAGAGGGGCGTTTCCCCCGACACTCCACTGCAACGTTGAGCCAGCGCCAGTGAAGCATGTTCATGCGCTAGCAATTCGGCTAACCGAGTATGGGCTAACCGTGCACTGTCTCGCACCGGGGTATCATCTATATCCAGTCGCAACGGCAAGGTGTTGACAAACAGTCCCATGCCGCTATCAGCGCCTTCCCCACCCTGCATCCGCCCAAACAGCACAGTGCCGAACACCATTTTCTCTTGTCCGCTGATACGTGACAACACCTGTGCCCAAGCCAGATGACACAACGCCGCCAAACTGACGCCTAGACGCCGGGCCTGACTACGCAAGTGGTTATTCAATATGGCGGGCAACATCCGGTGCAATTCTGTCACCTGCGAGCCATCTCGATGTACCTCCGTTAACCCGAATAGCAGCGTCGGTTCATCCACGTCAGCCAACATGTCAGTAAAGAAACGGGTATGTTCGACCTGGCTCACTCCCAACCGGACCTGAGCCACCAGATTGCGGAAAGGGACCGGCGCAGGCAAGTTCTCTTCCCGCCCGGTAAGGTACGCCTGAACTTCGCGGTTCATCACTTCCAGCGTCGTATGATCGCCAATCAGATGATGCTGCAATTGCAGGGCAATCCAGCGACCATCCGTTTCTTGCGCCACCATAAAGCGCAACAAGGGGGCTTGGCTCAAATCGAGACGGTGATGACGCGGGTCAAAACGTTGAATTAGTTGCTCATAAACCGGTCCATCAACGGAATCCAACGTCAACTCAGTCACTGATAACCGCGCCTGACGCCAGACTACCTGAACCGGTGCTGATAATCCTTGCCAGATAAAAGCAGTACGCAAGATGTCATGGCGGTTAACCACCTGTTGCACTGCCGCCAAATAACTGTCCAACAGAGATCGGTCAGCGAAAGCCGTCTGACTGACTAATAGATACGGATCACCTTTATTCGCCAACAGATGATGGAACAGAATACCGTCTTGTAACGGCGACAGGGCATAAATATCCTGAATATTAGCAACCCCACCCGGCACTTGTTCAACGATATGATCAATCTCAGTCTGAGTTAGATCAATCAATGGCAACATCTCAGGTGCAAGGGCAGTGATTGCCGGGGTGATGACATTCGGCGGCACCACCACCGCTTGTGACTGCCCTACTGTTTGAGCAAATGCGGACAACACCGGGGATTGGAACAGATCACGCACCGCCAGCGTTAACCCCGCGTTACGCAAACGTTCAATCATTCGCACCGCCAGCAATGAATGGCCTCCCAAAGCAAAGAAACTGTCGTGTCGGCTGATCTGTTTAATGCCTAACAACTCGCTCCAGATAGCAGCCAATAGGGTTTCTGTTTCCCCTTGCGGCGCGGCATAAACCTGACGGGCAAAGGCATCTTCCCCCGGTGCCGGTAGCGCCCGGCGATCCAGTTTGCCGTTCGGTGTCAACGGGAAGGCATCCAGACAGACGAACGCTGTCGGCACCATATAATCCGGTAAAATCGCACTTAAGTAAGTACGCAGATGATTAATTAACGCCTCATCCACTTCTGCCGCCACATAAGCCACCAACCGTTTGTCCTGACCGTCGCCAAGCGCCAGTACAACCGCTTCACTCACCGCCGGGTGTTCCATTAATCGGGCTTCGATTTCACCCGGCTCAATGCGGAAACCGCGGATTTTCACCTGCTGGTCATTTCGGCCCAGAAACGCCAGATTGCCATCTGGCAGGTAACAGGCCAAATCCCCGGTACGGTACATCCGGGCATCCGGTTCACTACTGAACGGATTCGGTAGAAAGCGCTCCGCAGTCAGTTCAGGACGATTGAGATAACCCCGTGCCACACCAGCCCCGCCAATATATAACTCACCTACAGCGCCTAACGGTACTGGCTGACCATACTTATCCAACAGATAGAGGGTTAAGTCCGGAATACGCGTGCCAATAGGACTCGTTGTCTGTTCTGCATCATGGCGGCCCAGTGCCCGGTAAGTGACGTGAACCGTGGTCTCGGTGATACCGTACATATTCACCAACTGAGGCAACGTCTCCTCACGCAGGGCATACCACGGCTTCAAAATACTCGGATCAAGGGCTTCCCCGCCAAAGATGATATAACGCAAGCAGTCCGGTAATGGATTGGCGATATAACTGGCAATAAAGGCTTTGAAGGCACTGGGGGTCTGATTCAACACCGTGATGCCGTGTTGACACACGAATTGATGCAGCTCCTGGGGTGAACGGGCAATCGCGTGCGGAACCAGCACCAGTTTAGCGCCGTAGCGTAATGCCCCCCATAATTCCCATACCGAGAAGTCAAACGCTATGGAATGGAACAGGCACCAAATATCCTGCCGGTTAAAGCGATACCAGGATTCAGTCGCGTCAAACAAACGCAGGATATGACGATGTTCCACCATCACCCCTTTCGGCGTGCCGGTCGAGCCCGAGGTGTAAATCACATACGCCAGATGTTGTGCCGTCAATGCCGGCACCTGCGGGTTACTGTCCGGCTGATCTGGCAGATTATTCGGGTCAAGTACCGTCAGACCTGCCAGCGTATTCTCACCCAGCGCATCACGCCCGACTTTATCCGCCAGCAAAATAGCGGGGGCCGCATCGGTCAGGATATGTGCCAGACGCTCACCGGTATAGACCGGATCCAGCGGCACATAGGCGCCACCGGCTTTCAGTACGGCTAATACCCCCACCACCATTGCCGGTGAACGTGACACGCAAACCGCCACCCGTTGGTCCGGTGTGACTCCCAACGCTATCAGTTGATGTGCCAGACGGTTGGCACAAGCATTGAGCTCGGCATAGCTGAGGGTCTGTTCATCGTATGCCACTGCCGCCTCATTAGGCGCATTCTCCACCTGTTGTTCAAATAACTGATGAATACATAACTGCTTAGGATACCGGGTTTCAATGACATTCCGGGTTTCTAATAACAACTTGCGCTCCGCTACAGTCAGGATATCGATTCCTCCGACCAATTGTTGAGGATTAGCTACCATCGCCCGCAGTACGGTATGGAGATAGCTCACCTGTCGCTCAATAGTCGCTTGATCAAACAAGGCGGTGGCATAGTTCAGATAACCAACAATTCGGCCCTCCACCTCAAATAAATTCAGCTCAAGATCGAACTTAACCACATCAATAGCTTGCTCGACCGGTGAAACCACCAGTCCCGGCAGCCGCCATTCCGTGTTCTCATTGTTCTGCCAGGCAAACATCACCTGGAACAATGGGGTATGCGCCAGTCGGCGTGGTGGTTGCACGATTTCCACCACCTGCTCAAACGGCAGATCTTGGTGTTCCTGTGCCGCCAAGGCGGTTTGTCGCACACGCGCCAGCAATTCCGCTACATTGGGTTCACCGGATAAATCCATCCGCAACGCCAATGTATTCACAAAAAAGCCGATTAAAGATTCTACTTCCTGTCGACTGCGACCGGCGCTTGGCGTACCGATAACCAGATCTTCCTGACCGGACAGGCGCGATAGAACCGTCGACCAAGCTGCTAACAGGGTCATAAATAACGTGACGCCCTGTTGCTCACTCAGGCGTTTAAGGGATTGGGTTAACTCCGCATCCAGACTGACAGGCAAGATATTTCCGGCAAATGACTGCTGAGGCGGACGTGGCCGGTCAGTAGGCAAATCCAATAGAACCGGCGCATCAGCCAGCTTTGTGCGCCAGTAGTTAGATTGGGACTGTACCTGTTCTGCCGACAGCCATTGGCACTGCCAAGCGGCGTAATCAGGATACTGAATCGTCAACGGCGGCAACGGATCCGACTGCTGGTTCAAGCAAGCCGAATAAAGCATCTCCAGTTCTGATTTCAGTATCCCTAAAGACCAGCCATCAGAAATAATATGATGCTGGGTTAGTAAGAAAACGTGATCGTCGTCAGCCAGTTGTATCAGACTGGAACGAATTAATGGGCCGCAGGCAAGATCAAACGGGACTCCGGCTTCCTGAGCAGAGAGAGATGCAAGTTGGGTATCCGCATCCGGCACGTCACGCAGATCATATTTCTTCATCGGCAGACCTAATGCCGCCGGCAACAATTCCACCTGTGGCTGGCCGTCAACAGCAACAAAAACAGAACGCAACGCTTCGTGACGGGCAAACAGCGTATCAAGCGCCTGCTGCCAAGCCGCGATATCCAGTCGCCCCTGCAAACGCAGAGCCAGAGGAATATGATAGGTCTCACTCACCCCCTCAAACTGCGCCAGGAACCACAGACGCTGTTGCGCAAATGACAGCGGCAATTGGCCCTCACGGGACAGTGGAACAATAGCGGGCAATATCCTACCTGATTCGTCAAACCGGGTACGCATCACTTCAGCAAAGGCCATCAAAGACGGAAATGTAAACAACGTGGACAGCGGTAATTCAATCCCCAACGCCGCTATCCGGTTCATCATCCGCACCGCCAGCAACGAATGGCCGCCCAATGCGAAAAAGTTGTCATACCGGCTAATTCGTTCAACGCCCAGTAATTCACGCCAGATAGCTGCCAATGTGATTTCCATCTCCCCTGATGGAGCGGAGTAAACCTGCCGGGCAATAGCCTCTTCCCCCGGCGCCGGTAGCGCCCGACGGTCCAGCTTGCCATTCGGCGTCAGCGGGAAAGTATCCAGGCGGACAAAAGCGGCCGGCACCATATAATCCGGTAACACTGCACTTAAGTGAGTACGCAGACGACTGACCAACTCTTCATTCGCTTCTGCCGCCACATAAGCCACCAACCGTTTGTCCTGGCCGTCGCCCAACACCAGAACAACGGCTTCACTCACCACCGGATGTTCCATCAGCCGAGCTTCGATCTCCCCCGGCTCAATGCGGAAACCACGAATTTTCACCTGCTGGTCATTACGTCCCAGGAATTCCAGATTGCCGTCCGGCAGGTAACGGGCCAAATCCCCGGTCCGATACAGGCGAGCATCCGGTTTATCGCTAAACGGATCCGGAAGAAAACGTTCTGCCGTCAGTTCAGGACGGTTAAGATAGCCACAGGCAACCCCATCTCCGCCGATATAAATTTCCCCTTCCGCTCCCAACGGCACTAGCTGACCATTGGCATCCAACAGATAAACCCGCGTATTGGCTATCGGTCGGCCAATGGGAATTCTCACCACTCCCGACGGTAACGTTGTAATACGGTAGGTAGTGGTAAAGGTGGTGCCCTCACTTGGTCCATAGCCATTTAATAACTGTTGCGGCGGGCTATCACGCAGAACTTGCGCCATCACATGTGGGTCCAACACATCGCCGCCGACCATCAGGATTTTGAGCTGCGGAAGAGCTGGCGACAACTCTGCCGCCAGCCAGTTAAACAGCCCGACACTCAGCCACAGTACGGTAATGCGATAAGTCTGTAATGCCTGGGCAAACTCTTTGGGCGTTAGCACAGTCGCATGATCAATCACCACCAGCGTACCGCCATTGAGCAATGGCGCCCAAACTTCAAAGGTGCTGGCATCGAAAGCCGGATTAGCTTCAAACGCCACCCGATCATCAGGCCCAATTTCAGCGTATCCGTTATTAATCACCAGCCGAACCACCGCCCGGTGCGACACCATGACCCCTTTGGGTGTGCCGGTCGAGCCGGAGGTATACATAATATAAGCCAACTCAGTACTGGAGCGGGGCAAGTCAGGATTGCGGTAATCTTCCGCCCTGACAGCGCCGATCTCATCGTCCAGGTTAACCGGGATATCAGTAAGCAATAACTTGGCTGAACAGTCGGTCATCAGCCAGTGCTTCCGCTCGTCCGGCACTCTGGGATCGATCGGCACATAAACAGCTCCGACTTTGAGGATAGCCAACTGAGCCACCACCAGTTCAATAGAACGCTCTAACTGCACAGCGACCCGGTTATCCGGCAGTATCCCCTGCCCAATTAACCAGTGAGCCAGTTGGTTGGCACGGGCATTTAATTCGGCATAGTTGAGAATGTGTTCTCCATACACCAACGCTATCGCATCAGGGGTATTTTCTGCCTGTTGTTCAAATAACCGGTGAATACAACACTGGTTAGGATATGGCGCCTCAGTCGCATTCCAGGTCTCCAGTAACAACCTCTTTTCTGCTGCCGGCAAAATATTCAGTAACCGTATTGGAGCTTCCGTCTGTTGTTCAAGCGCTTGTATCAGACTTTCCAATGCCTGTTGCATATAACCACATATCCGCTCTGGATCAATCGGTTGAACGATTTGTGCCGTCAATCCCAGAGCATCACCAAAATCCTCCACTGAGAGCACCAACGGATAGTTCGTTCGCTCTTGCCCGCCCAGAAATTCAATACCGCTGATGATTTCATCCGTGGCTATCGGCGACGTACTATGCCGGTAGTTCAATAAGGCGCTAAAGAGCGGAATTTCATTTTGTACCCCACTGCAACGTTGAGCCAACGCCAGTGACGCATGTTCATGCTCCAGCAATCCGGCCAACCGGGTATGGGCTAACCGCACACTTTCCTGTACCGAGGTATCATCTATATCCAGCCGCAACGGCAGAGTGTTGACAAACAATCCCATGCCGCTGTCAGCCCCTTCCCCGGCCTGCATCCTCCCAAACAGTACGGTGCCAAACACCACTTTCGCCTGTCCACTGATACGCGACAACACCTGTGCCCAGGCCAGATGACACAACGCAGCCAAACTGACACCCAGACGCCGGGCCTGGTTACGCAAACGGTCATTCAGCTCAGGCGTCAACATCCGGTGCGACTCCGCCATTTGTGAACCATCCCGATGGACTTCCGTCAACCCGAACGGTAGAGTCGGTTCATCCACTTCAGCCAACATGTCAGTAAAGAAACGGGTATGCTCGGCCTGACTCACCCCCAACCGGGCTTGCGCCACCAAATTGCGGAAAGGGACTGGCGCAGGCAAGCTATCTTCCTGTCCGGCAAGATAAGCCTGAACCTCACGGTTCATCACTTCCAGCGTCGTATGGTCGCCAATCAAATGATGCAACAATTGCAATACGCTCCAGCGGCCATCCTCCTCCTGAGCCACTACAAAATGCAGCAAAGGTGCTCGTTGCAGATCAATACGATATCGACGCGGATCAAAACGTTGAGCTAACTGGTCACGGACTAACCCATCAATCGGGTTCAATGTCAGTTCGGTGACTAACAATGAAGCCTGACGCCAGACCACCTGAACCGGCGTGGACAATCCTTGCCAGATAAAAACTGTACGCAGAATGTCATGACGGTTAATCACCTGTTGCACTGCCATCAAATAACTATCCAACAGGGCGCGGTCAGCAAAGACCATCTGACCAGCCAGCAAATACGGGTCGCCTTTATTCGCCAGCAAATGGTGGAACAAGATACCATCCTGCAACGGTGACAAGGCATAGATATCCTGAATATTGGCAACCCCACCCGGTACTTGTTCAATGATATGGTTAATCTCAGTCTGAGTCAGATCAATCAATGGCAACATCGCCGGTATAAGTTCCGTAGTCTCCGGGGTAATGACATTCGCCGGTACCACTACAGCCTGTGATTGCCCTACTGTTTGGGCAAATTCAGATAACACTGGGGATTGGAATAAATCCCGTACTGCCAGTGTTAATCCCACATTACGCAAACGTTCAACCATCCGTACCGCCAGCAACGAATGACCGCCCAGAGCAAAGAAGCTGTCATGCCGACTCACCTGTTCAACGCCCAACAACTCGCTCCAGATAGCAGCCAGCAGGGTTTCTGTCTCCCCTTGAGGCGCCTCATAAACTTGACGGGCAAATGCTCCCTCCCCCGGCGCAGGTAACGCCCGACGATCCAGCTTACCGTTTGGTGTCACAGGGAAGGTATCCAAGCGCACAAAGGCCGCTGGCACCATATAATCCGGCAAAATAGCACTCAGATAGACACGCAAGCTGTTAACTAGTCCGTCATCCGCTTCTGCCACCACATAAGCCACCAACCGTTTATCCTGATCGTCGCCCAAAGCCAGCACCAGCGCTTCACTCACCGCAGGATGTTCCAGCAATCGAGCTTCGATTTCTCCCGGTTCGATGCGGAAACCGCGGATTTTCACTTGCTGGTCATTACGACCCAGGAATTCCAGATTGCCATCCGGCAAGTAGCGGGCCAAATCCCCGGTCCGGTACATCCGGGCATCTGGCTCACCACTAAATGGATCGTCCAGAAAACGCTCCGCTGTCAAATCAGGCCGGTTGAGATAGCCTCGCGCTACCCCGACACCGCCAATATAGAGCTCTCCAATCGCGCCTAACGGCACCGGCTGACCGTCAGTATTCAGCAAATAAACCCGCGTATTAGCTGTCGGACGCCCAATAGCAATGACGCCCTCAGTGTAGTCTGACGGACAACGCCAGGTGGCCGCACATACCGTGATTTCCGTTGGGCCATAGGCATTAAACACCGTTGCCCGACGACTCAGGGCTTGAAGCAACACAGCGTTAGGTGCCTCACCACCGAGTATCAACGTCGGTCTTATTGTCATTTCCGGCACATCGGTCCCCTCCCGGAGTAGGGCCGGGGTTAGGCAAGCATGAGTTATCGCCTGTTCTTCCAGATAATGCCAGAGATAGCGAGGGTCCTGACGAACCGTATCGGCAGGGATCACCAAAGTGGCCCCACTGCACAATGCCATCATGGTTTCCCAGACACCGGCATCAAAGCCAAATGAAGCAAACTGCAACATCCGGCTACCCGGATGAATATCAAACTGAATGATTTTTTCCTGAATCAGATTAACCAGCCCACGATGTTCGATCATCACTCCTTTGGGTATGCCGGTCGAACCGGAGGTATAAATTACATACGCTAGATAGCGTGGAATTAATGCCGATATCTGTGGGTTGCTATCTGGCTGACTAGGCAATGAATTCGGGTCCAGTACAGTTAGACCTGCCAGTACTTTTTCGCCTAACGCGGCACGTCCAGCATCATCCGCCAGCACAATAGCCGGCGCAGCATCGGTTAAGATATGAATCAGACGTTCCCCTGGATAGGCCGGGTCTAGCGGTACATAAGCACCACCCGCTTTCAGTACTGCCAGCAGCCCCACTATCCGCGCTGGCGAACTCGCTATACAAATTGCCACCCGTTGCTCTGGTACCACTCCTAACGTAATCAGTTGATGCGCCAACCGATTTGCACGGGCATTTAATTCGGCATAACTAAGGGCCTGCCCTGCATACACCAACGCCGTCGCATCCGGGGTTTCCTCTGCCTGTTGCTCAAACAGCCGATGAATACAATCGTGATCTGGATACGACGTTTCGGTTGCGTTCCAAGTTTCCAATAACAGCTTGCGCTCTGCTACGGTCAAGATATCGATTTTCCCGACCGGCTGTTGAGGATTAGCCGCCATCGCCCGTAGTACGGTATGGAGATAGCCCACCTGTCGCTCAATGGTCGGTTGATCAAATAGCGCGGTGGCATAATTCAGATAACCGACAATCTGACCTTCAACTTCAAACAAATTCAGCTCAAGATCAAACTTAACCACATCAAAAGCTTGCTCAACCGGTGAAACCGCCACTCCCGGCAACCGCCATTGCGTGTTCTCACTGTTCTGCCAGGCAAACATCACCTGGAACAATGGGGTGTGCGCCAGTCGGCGCGGCGGTTGCACGATTTCCACCACCTGTTCAAATGGCAGGTCCTGATGTTCCTGTGCCGCCAGCGCAGTTTGTCGTACACGTGCCAGCAATTCCGCCACATTTGGCGCGCCGGATAAATCCATCCGCAACGCCAGCGTATTCACAAAGAAGCCAATCAGGGATTCCACTTCCTGACGCCCACGACCCGCACTTGGCGTACCGATAACCAGATCTTCCTGACCTGACAGACGTGACAGCACTGCCGCCCAGGCAGCTAACACGGTCATAAATAACGTGACGCCCTGTTGCTCACTCAAGCGCTTAAGGGATCGGGTTAACTCCTCATCCAGACTGACGGGCAATAAGGCCCCGGCAAAAGATTGTTGAGGCGGACGTGGCCGATCAGTAGGCAAATCCAGCAGAGCCGGTGCATCAACCAGCCTTGCGTGCCAATAATCAGATTGGGATTGTATGCGTTCAGCCGACAACCATTGACGTTGCCAGGCAGCGTAATCAGGATACTGAATCGCCAACGGCGGCAACGGATCTGACTGCCCAGCCAGAAACGCGGTATAAAGGGTGCTCAATTCACGCATCAACACACTGACAGACCAACCATCAAAAACAATATGATGCAGGGTCAATAAGAAAACGTGATTATCATCAGCCAGTTGTATCAGACTGGAACGAATTAATGGGCCACAGGCAAGATCAAACGGCGTTTCAACTTCCTGAGCAGAGAGCGACGCAAGCTGCGCCTCCACGTCAGGCATATCACGCAGATCATATTTTCTCATCGGCAAGCCTGATGCCGTCGGCAACAACTCTACCTGCGGTTGACCATCGACAGCGACGAAGACAGAGCGCAATGCTTCATGGCGAGCAAATAGTGTATCAAGCGCCTGTTGCCAAGCAACGATATCCAGCCGACCATGTAGACGTAAGGCCAGCGGAATATGATAAGTCTCACTCACCCCCTCAAACTGGGTCAAGAACCACAGACGCTGTTGCGCAAATGACAACGGCAATTGGCTCTCACGAGATAACGGAACGATAGCGGGTAATATCCTGTCCGATTCACCAAACTGGGCGCTTATCGCTTCAGCAAAAGTGGTCAAAACAGGGAATGTAAACAACGTGGACAATGGCAATTCAATCCCCAATGCCGCTATCCGGTTCATCATTCGTACTGCCAACAACGAATGGCCGCCTAAAGCGAAAAAGTTGTCATATCGGCTAATTCGCTCGACACCCAGTAATTCACGCCAGATAGTCGCCAATGTGGTTTCCACCTCCCCTGACGGTCTAGCGTAAATCTGCCGGGCAAAATCTTCTTCCCCCGGCACCGGTAATGCCCGCCGATCCAGTTTGCCGTTTGGCGTCAACGGAAAGGTATCCAGACGCACAAAAGCGGCCGGTACCATATAATCCGGTAAAATCGTACTTACGTGAGTACGCAAGCAATTGACCAATCCCTCATCGGCTTCTGCCACTACATAAGCCACCAGCCGTTTATCCTGACCGTCATCCATCACCAGCACAACCGCTTCATGCACTGCCGGGTGTTCCAGCAATCGGGCTTCGATTTCCCCCAGTTCAATGCGGAAACCGCGAATTTTCACTTGTTGGTCATTACGGCCCAGGAATTCCAGATTACCGTCCGGCAGGTAACGGGCTAAATCCCCGGTGCGGTACATCCGGGCATCTGGAAGATGACTAAACGGGTCTGCCAGGAAACGTTCAGTCGTCAGTTCAGAACGATTAAGATAGCCACAAGCAACACCATCTCCACCGATATAAATCTCACCGGTTGCTCCCTGCGGCACCGGCTGACCATAAGCATCCAACAGATAAACCCGTGTATTAGCTATCGGTCGACCAATAGGGATTCTCATTACTTCTGGCGATAACGCCGTGATACGGTAGGTAGTGGTAAAGGTGGCGCCCTCACTTGGTCCATAGCCATTCAATAACTGTTGCGGTGGGTTATCACGCAGAACTTGCCTGATCACATGTGGATCCAGAACATCGCCGCCGACAATCAGGATTTTGAGCTGCGGGAGAGCCGGAGACAACTCTGCCGCCAGTCGGTTAAATAACCCGACACTTAGCCACAGCACGGTTATGCGATACGTCTGTAATGCCTGAACAAATTCTTTAGGCATCAGCAACGTGGCGTGATCAATCACCACCAGTGCGCCACCATTGAGCAACGGCGACCAAACTTCAAAGGTACTGGCATCGAAAGCCGGGTTAGCTTCAAACGCTACCCGATCATCCGGCCCGATTTCGGCGTACCCATTATTAATCACCAGCCGAACCACTGCCCGATGCGGTACCATCACTCCTTTAGGCGTGCCCGTTGAGCCGGAGGTATACATGATATAGGCCAGTTCAGTACTGGAACGTGGCAAGTCAGGATTGCGGTTATCTTCCTGCCTGATAGCATCCATCTCATCGGCCAGACAAAACCGGGGGATCGCCAAATCAATCGGGATATCGGTAAGCAATAACTTAGCTGAACAGTCGCTTATCAGCCAATGCTTCCGCTCATCCGGTACCTGGGGATCAATCGGCACATAAACGGCCCCGGCTTTTAGGATAGCCAATTGAGCCACTACCAGCTCAACAGAACGCTCTAACAGCACAGCAACCCTGTTATCCGGCTGAACCCCTTGCCCAGTTAACCAATGGGATAGTTGGTTGGCACGAGAATTTAATTCGGCATAGTTAAGAATGTGCTCTCCATACACCAATGCTATCGCATCAGGAGTGTTTTCTGCCTGTTGTTCAAACAGTCGGTGAATACAACTCTGGTCAGGATATGGTGCCTGAGTCGCGTTCCAGGTTGCCAATAACAGTTTCTTCTCTGCTTCTGGCAAGATATTCAGTGCCCGTACCGGTGTCTCCGGCCGTTGCTCAAGCGCCTCTGCCAGACTTTCCAACGCCTGTTGCATATAACCGCACACGCGTTTCGGATCAATCGATTGAACAATTTGCGCCGTCAGCCCCAGTGCGTGACCAAAATCCTCCACCGACAAGACAAACGGATAGTTAGTTCGCTCTTGTCCGCTAAGGAATTCAATACCGCCGATGGTTGCATCCGTGGTAACCGGATGCGCACTATGCCGGTAGTTTAGTAATGCGCTAAAGAGGGGCGTTTCCCCCGGCACCTCACTGCAACGTTGGGCCAGCGCCAGTGAGGCATGTTCATGCTCCAGCAATTCAGCTAACCGAGTATGGGCTATTCGTACACTGTCTCGCAACGGGGTATCATCTATATCCAGTCGCAACGGCAAGGTATTGGTAAACAGCCCCATTCCATTGTCAGCCCCTTGCCCTGCCTGCATCCGTCCAAACAGCACGGTGCCGAATACCACTTTTACCTGTCCGCTGGTACGCGACAAAACCTGTGCCCAGGCCAGATGGCATAAAGTTGCTAAACTAACACCCAGACGCCGGGCCTGACTACGTAGACGATCATTCAGTTCAGGCGTTAACATCTGGTGCGATTCCATCACCTGTGAACCATCCCGATGGACTTCCGTCAACCCGAACGGCAGCGTCGGTTCATCCACTTCAGACAACATGTCAGTAAAGAAGCGGGTATGTTCGACCTGACTCACCCCCAACCGGACTTGAGCCACCAGATTGCGGAAAGGGACCGGCGCAGGCAAGTTTTCTTCCTGTCCGGCAAGATAAGCCTGAATCTCGCCATGCATCACTTCCATTGTGGTATGGTCGCCAATCAGATGATGCTGCAATTGCAGTACGCTCCAACGGCCATCGTCCTCCTGCGCCACTGCAAAATGCAACAGTGGTGCTCGTTGCAGATCAATACGATAGCGACGCGGATCAAAATGTTGAGCTAACTGGTCACAGGCCGATCCATCAACCGGGTCTAGTGTCAGTTCAGTGACTGATAATTGAGCCTGACGCCAAACTACCTGAACCGGCGCGGATAATCCTTGCCAGAGAAAAGCGGTACGCAAAATATCGTGGCGATTAACCACTTGTTGTACTGCCGCCAAATAGTTGTCCAATAAGGCGCGGTTAGCAAAAACTATCTGACCAGCCAGTAGATACGGATCGCCTTTATTCGCCAACAAATGGTGGAACAGAATACCGTCCTGCAACGGTGATAAACCATAGATATCCTGAATATTGGCAACCCCACCCGGTACTTGTGCAACGATATAGTCAATTTCAGGTTGAGTCAGATCAGCCAACGGCAACATATCAGGTGTGAGTGCCGTGGTCGACGGGGTAATCACATTCGTCGGCACCACCACCGCCGGTGATTGCCCTACTGTTTGGGCAAATGCCGATAACACCGGGGATTGGAATAAATCACGCACTGCCAGCGTTAACCCCGCATTACGCAAACGTTCAATCATCCGAACCGCCAACAGCGAATGTCCTCCCAATGCAAAGAAGCTGTCATGCCGACTCACCTGTTCAATACCCAACAACTCGCTCCAAATAGTGGCTAGCAGAGTTTCTGTTTCCCCTCGTGGTGCCGCATAAACTTGACGGGCAAAGGCATCTTCTCCCGGTGCCGGTAGCGCCCGGCGATCTAGTTTGCCGTTCAGTGTTAACGGGAAGGCATCCATACAAACAAAAGCGGCTGGCACCATATAATCCGGTAAAATCGCACTTAAGTGAGTACGCAGACGATTAATTAACTCCTCATCCACTTCGGCCACCACATAAGCCACCAGCCGTTTGTCCTGACCGTCGCCGAGCGCCAGCACGACCGCTTCACTCACCGCCGGGTGTTCTATCAGCCGGGCTTCGATTTCCCCCGGCTCAATGCGGAAACCGCGGATTTTCACCTGTTGGTCATTTCGGCCCAGGAACTCCAGATTGCCATCCGGCAGGTAACGAGCCAAATCCCCGGTGCGGTACATTCGGGCATCTGGAATATGACTAAACGGGTCTGCCAGGAAACGTTCCGCTGTCAGCTCAGAACGATTGAGATAACCCCGTGCCACACCAGCCCCGCCAATATATAACTCACCCACAGCGCCTAACGGTACTGGCTGACCATACTTATCCAACAGATAGAGGGTTAAATCCGGGATCCGCGTGCCAATAGGACTCGTTGTCTGTTCTGCATCATGGCGGCCCAGTACCCGGTAAGTGACGTGAACCGTGGTTTCGGTGATACCGTACATATTCACCAACTGAGGCAACATCTCCTCACGCAGGGCATACCACGGCTTCAAAATACTCGGATCGAGTGCTTCCCCGCCAAAGATGATATAGCGCAAGCAGTCCGGTAACGGATTGGCGACATAACTGGCAATAAAGGCTTTGAAGGCACTGGGGGTTTGATTCAGCACGGTGATGCCATGCTGACACACGAATTGATGCAGCTCCTGAGGTGAACGGGCAATCGCGTACGGAACCAACACCAGCTTAGCGCCGTAGCGTAACGCCCCCCATAATTCCCATACCGAGAAGTCAAACGCAATGGAATGGAACAGGCACCAAACATCTTGTCGATTAAAGTGGTACCAAGATTCAGTCGCATCAAACAAACGCTGAATATGACGATGTTCCACCATTACCCCTTTCGGCGTGCCGGTCGAGCCCGAGGTGTAAATGACATACGCCAGATGCTGTGCCGTCAATGCCGGCACTTGCGGGTTACTGTCCGATTGATCAAACGGGCTATTCGGGTCAAGTACCGTCAGCCCTGCCAGCGCGTCCTCTCCCAGCGCATCACACCCGACTTTATCCGCCAGCAAAATAGCAGGGGCAGCATCAGTCAGGATATGTGCCAAGCGCTCACCGGTATAGACCGGATCCAGCGGCACATAGGCGCCACCGGCTTTCAGCACCGCTAATACCCCCACCACCATTGCCGGTGAACGTGACACGCAAATCGCTACCCGTTGGTCCGGCGTAACGCCCAACGTGATCAGTTGATGTGCCAGACGGTTGGCACGGGCATTGAGTTCGGCATAGCTGAGACTCTCTTCTTCATATACCAGTGCTGTGGCATCTGGACTTTTCTCTGCCCATTGCTCAAACAGTCGGTGAATACAATCGTGATCTGGATACGACGTTTCGGTTGCATTCCAGGTTTCCAGCAACAGCTTTTTCTCCGCTGTCGGTAAGATATTCAGTGCTCGTACCGGTGTTTCCGGACGCTGTTCAAGAGCCTCCGCCAGACTTTCCAGCGCCTGTTGCATATAACCACATATCCGTTCCGGATCAATCGGTTGAACAATTTGCGCCGTCAATCCCAAAGCATGACCAACATCCTCTACGGACAAGACAAACGGATAGTTAGTGCGTTCTTGTCCGCCCAAGAATTCAATACCGCTGATGATTGTATCCGTAGTAACCGACTGCGCACTATGTCGGTAGTTCAGCAAAGCACTAAAGAGAGGCGCTTCCCCCGGTATTCCACTGCAACGTTGAGCCAACGCCAGTGAGGCATGCTCATGCTCCAGCAATCCAGCTAACCGGGCATGCGCTGCCCGTACACTGTCCTGCACCGAGGTATCATCCATATCCAGTCGCAACGGCAAGGTATTGATAAACAGCCCCATGCCGCTGTCACCTCCGTGCCCTGCCTGCATTCGCCCAAACAGCACGGTGCCGAACACCACTTTCTCCTGCCCACTGGTACGTGACAACACCTGTGCCCAAGCCAGATGGCACAAAGTCGCCAAACTGACACCCAGACGTCGGGCCTGACTGCGCAGACGATCATTTAACATAGCGGGTAACATCCGGTGCGATTCCGTCACCTGCGAACCATCCCGATGTACCTCCGTGAACCCAAATGGTAGTGTTGGTTCATCCACCTCAACCAACATGTCAGTAAAGAAACGGGTATATTCGGCCTGACTCATTCCCAGACGAACTTGAGCCACCAAATTGCGGAAAGGGACCGGCACAGGCAAGTTCTCTTCCCGTCCGGCAAAATAAGCCTGAACCTCGCCATGCATCACTTCCATTGCAGTATGATCACCAATCAGGTGATGCAGCAATTGCAGTACGCGCCAATGACCATCCTCTTCCTGTGCTACCACAAAGTGCAACAATGGAGCTCGTTGCAGATCAATACGATAGCGACGTGGATCAAAATGTTGAGCTAACTGGTCACGGATCGGCCCATCAACCGGGTCCAATGTCAGTTCAATAATTGACAATTGAGCCTGACGCCAAACCACTTGAGCAGGCGCTGATAACCCTTGCCAAACAAAGGCGGTACGCAGAATATCGTGGCGATTAACTACTTGTTGCACCGCCGCCAGATAACAATCCAACAATGAACGATCAGCAAAGATCATTTGGCTGACCAATAGATACGGGTCACCTCCATTCGCCAGCAGATGGTGGAACAGAATACCGTCCTGCAACGGTGACAAGGCATAGATATCCTGAATATTAGCCACCCCACCCGGCACTTGTTCCACGATATGGTCAATTTCAGGTTGGGTCAGCTCAATCAGCGGCAACATCTTAGGTATAAGCGCCGTGGTCAACGGGGTAATCACATTCGCCGGCACCACCACCGCCGGTGATTGCCCTACTGTTTGGGCAAATGCCGATAACACCGGGAATTGAAACAGGTCACGCACCGCCAGCGTTAGTCCAACATGGCGCAGACGTTCAATCATCCGCACCGCAAGCAGAGAATGGCCGCCTAGGGCAAAGAAACTGTCGTGCCGACTGATCTGTTCAATACCTAACAATTCGCTCCAGATAGCGGCCAATAGGGTTTCTGTTTCTCCCTGCGGTGCTTCATAAACCTGTCGGGCAAACGCTTCCTCCCCCGGCACTGGTAATGCCCGACGATCCAATTTGCCGTTTGGCGTCAACGGGAAAGTATCCAGACGTACAAAGGCCGTCGGCACCATATAATCCGGTAAAATGGTACTCAGATAGGTATGCAGACGGTTAACTAACTCCTCGTCCGCTTCTGTTACCACATAAGCCACCAACCGTTTGTCCTGACCGTCGCCCAGTACTTGCACAACCGCTTCATGCACTGCCGGGTGCTCCAGCAATCGGGCTTCGATTTCCCCTAGTTCAATACGGAAACCACGGATTTTCACCTGTTGGTCATTACGACCCAAGAACTCCAAATTGCCGTCTGTCAGGTAACGGGCCAAATCCCCGCTCCGATACAGGCGGTCATCCGGCTTATCACTAAACGGATCTGGCAGAAAACGTTCCGCGGTCAATTCAGGACGATTGAGATAGCCACAGGCAACCCCATCTCCACCGATATAAATCTCACCGATTACTCCCTGCGGCACTAACTGACCATAGGTATCCAACAGATAAACCCGTGTATTAGCTATTGGTCGACCAATGGGGATACGAGTCACTTCTGGCGATAATTCTGTGATACGGTAGGTGGTGGTAAAGGTGGCGCCCTCACTTGGTCCATAGCCATTTAATAACTGTTGCGGCGGGCTATCACGTAAAACCTGCGCCATCACATGGGGATCAAGGACATCACCGCCAACAATCAGAATCTTGATTTGTGGCAACACCGGAGACAATTCTGCCGCCAGCCGGTTAAACAGCCCGACACTCAGCCACAGCACCGTAATACGATAAGTCTGTAATGCCTGAACGAATTCTTTAGGCGTCAGCAATGTGGTGTGATCAATCACCACCAGCGTACCGCCATTGAGCAATGGCGCCCAGACTTCAAAGGTGCTGGCATCAAAAGCCGGGTTGGCCTCAAACGCCACCCGATCATCCGGCCCGATTTCAGCGTACCCATTATTGATGACCAGTCGAACCACAGCGCGGTGTGGCACCATTACCCCTTTTGGCGTGCCAGTCGAGCCGGAAGTGTACATAATATAAGCTAGCTCGGTACTGGACCTAGGCAAGTCAAGATTAAGGTAATCCTCCTCCCTGATAATACCCATCTCATCAGCAAGGCAATACGTGGGAATAGCCAGATCAATCGGGATATCAGTGAGCAATAATTTGGCTGAACAATCGCTTATCAGCCAGTTTTTCCGCTCATCTGGCACACGGGGATCGATTGGCACATACACGGCTCCGGCTTTGAGAATTGCCAATTGAGCCACGACCAGCTCAATAGATCGTTCTAACAACACCACAATCCGATCATCCAACTGTACCCCTCGCTTAATTAACTGGCGGGCCAGTCGGTTGGCACGAGCATTTAATTCGGGATAACTGAGAATGTGCTCTTCATACACCAGCGCTACTGCATCAGGGGTTTTCTCCGCCTGCTGTTCAAACAACCGATGAATGCATGTCTGGTCAGGATATCGCGTCTGGGTTGCATTCCAGGTTTCCAGTAACAGCTTGCGCTCCGCTACGGTCAGGATATCAATTTTCCCAACTGGCTGTTGAGGGTTAGCCGCCATCTCCCGTAGTACGGTATGGAGATAACCCACCTGCCGCTCAATGGTCAGTTGATCAAACAGCGCGGTGGAATAATTCAGATAACCGACAATTCGGCCATCCACCTCAGACAGGCTCAATTCAAGATCAAACTTAGCGATATCAATAGGTTGATCGGCAGGTGAAACCGTCAGTCCCGGCATCCACCATTCTATGCCTTCATTGTTTTGCCAGGCAAACATCACCTGGAACAGCGGAGTGTGTGCCAGGTGGCGTGGTGGTTGTACGATTTCCACTACCTGTTCAAACGGTAGATCCTGATGCTCCTGTGCCGCCAGCGCAGTTTGTCTCACGCGCGCCAGCAATTCTGCCACATTGGGGACGCCGGATAAGTTCATACGCAACGCCAATGTATTCACAAAAAAGCCGATCAGGGATTCCACTTCCTGCCGACTGCGACCGGCACTTGGCGTACCGATAACCAGATCTTCCTGACCTGATAGGCGTGATAAGACTGTTGCCCAAGCAGCCAGCAACGTCATAAATAACGTGACGCCCTGTTGCTCACTCAAACGTTTAAGAGATTGGGTTAATTCCGCATCCAGATTGACGGGCAATAAAGCCCCGGCAAACGACTGCTGAGATGGACGTGATCGATCAGTAGGCAAATCCAGTAGAACCGGCGCGTCTGCCAGACTCATTCTCCAATAGTCAGATTGGATTTGTAACCGCTCCGCCGACAGCCACTGACGCTGCCAGGCGGCATAATCAGGATACTGAATTGCCAGCGGCGGCAACGGATCTGGCAGCCCCATTGAAAAAGCGGTATAGAGGGCGCTTAATTCGCGCATCAACACGCCAGCCGACCAGCCGTCTGACACAATATGATGCTGAGTCAGCAAAAAGACGTAATCATCGTCAGCCCGTTGTATCAGACCCGCTCGGATTAACGGACCACCAGCAAGATCAAACGGCGCCTCCGCTTCCTGTACACATAAACGCTCAAACTGTTTATCTGCATCAGACACTTTGCGCAAATCGTGTTTGCTCATCGGCAAACCCAATTCAGCCGGCAACAATTCGACTTTAGGCTGACCATCCACCGAGATAAAGATGGAACGCAAAGCCTCGTGACGGGCAAACAAGCGATTCAGCGCCTGCTGCCAGGCGACGATATCCAACTGACCATGTAAACGCAGGGCCATTGGGACATGATAGGTCTCGCTAACCCCCTCAAATTGCGCCAGGAACCATAGACGCTGTTGAGCAAATGACAAAGGTAATGCGCCGCCCTCGCGGGATATCGGTACCATAGCAGACACGCTATTGTTCTGTTCACCAAGCTGAATCCCCATTACCTCAGCAAAGGCTGCCAATGTCGGTGATTTAAACAACGTGGTCAGCGGCAATTCAATGCCTAAAGCCGCTATTCGGTTCATCATTCGCACCGCCAACAACGAATGGCCTCCTAGGGCAAAGAAGCTGTCATACCGCCCCACCTGCTCAATCCCCAGTAACTCACGCCAGATAGCCGCCAGTGCTATCTCTGTTTCGCCTTGTGGCGCTTCGTAAATCTGACGGGAAAATGCTTCTTCGTCCGGTGCCGGTAAAGCTAGACGGTCCAGTTTTCCATTTGGCGTCAACGGCAGTGTATCCAAACGGACAAAAGCCGCCGGCATCATATAATCCGGCAAATTTGTGCTCAGATGAGTACGCAGGCTATTCGCCAACTCATCGCTTTCTTCTGCCACCACCCAGGCTACCAAACGCTTATCGTGCCCCTGACCCAGCGCTAACACCACCGCTTCACGCACCGCCGGATACTCTATTAATCGGGTCTCAATTTCACCCGGTTCAATCCGGAAGCCCCGAATTTTAATCTGCTGGTCATTACGACCAACAAATACTAAATTGCCATCTGGCAAATAACGGGCCAAATCCCCAGTCCGATACATCCGCGCATCCGGCATCTCACTAAACGGGTCAGTTAAGAAGCGTTCAGCCGTCAGTTCAGGACGATTAAGGTAGCCACGCGCCACCCCCGCACCACCGACATACAACTCACCCACTATCCCCAATGGCACAAGCTGGCGGTAGGTGTCCAACAAATAAATCTGGGTGTTCGCCGTCGGATAGCCGATAGGCACTAACGTATCCGTGTAGTCTGGCGGGCAACACCAGGTCGTCGCACACACCGTGATTTCTGTCGGGCCATAGGCATTAAACACCGTCGCCCGACGACAAAGTGTCTGAAATAGTGCAGCACTAGGTGCTTCACCACCTAAGATCACTGTCGGTGTTATCGTCAGCGCAGGTAAATCTCCCCCATCCCGAAGCAAAGCCGGGGTCAAACAGGCATGGGTCACTGCCTGTTGTTCCAGATAATGCCAAAGGCGAAGCGGGTCCTGACGGACGATATCGACAGCAATAACCAGACAGGCCCCACTTCCCAACGCCATCATGATTTCCCAAACACTGGCATCAAAACTCAATGAGGCAAACTGCAACATCCGGCTATCCGAGTGAATGCCAAACTGGGTGATTTTATCCCGGATAAGATTAATTAGCCCACGATGCTCAACCATCACACCTTTTGGTGTGCCAGTTGAACCCGAGGTGTAAATCACATACGCCAGATGCTGCGCAGTCAGTGCGGTCACTTGCGGGTTACTGTCCGGCTTATCCGGCAAAGTATTCGGATCCAGTACAGTGAGTCCTGCAAGCGCTTTCTCACCCAGTGCGATACATCCGGCATTATCCGCCAGCACAATAGCCGGTGCTGCATCAGCCAAAATATGTGCCAAACGTTCCCTCGGATAAGCCGGGTCCAATGGAACATAGGCTCCTCCCGCTTTCAATACAGCCAGCAAGCCCATGACCATCGTCGGTGAACGTGTAACACAAATCGCTACTCGTTGGTCTGGCGCAATACCCAGCGCAATCAGTTGATGGGCCAGGCGGTTAGCGCGAGTATTCAATTCCGCATAGCTGTACCTCTGTTCTTCATACACCAGTGCCGTGGCATCCGATTTTTTCTCCACTTGTTGTTCAAATAATTGATGGATATACAACGGATCAGAATAGGCAGTTTCAGTCGCATTCCTGGTTTTTAATAACAATGTGCGTTCAGACTCGGGCAAAATTTCCAATGTCCGTACCGGCGTTTCCGGGGCCAGCTCAAGTATTTCTGCCAAACTTTCCAGCGCTTGTTGCATATAACCGCACACCCGTTCCGGATCAAATGGCTGAACAATTTGCGCTGTTAGCCCCAGCGCATTACCAAAATCCTCCACCGATAGAGTCAGTGGATAGTTGGTACGTTCCTGCGCACCAAGAAATTCAACGCCATTCATGATTTCATTCGAAGTCGCGGATAACGCACTGTGCCGGTAGTTCAACAAAGCACTAAAGAGTGGAACTTCACCTTGTACCCCACTGCAACGTTGAGCCAGCGCCAGTGAAGCGTGTTCATGCTCCAGTAATTCGGCTAACCGGGCATGTGCCGCCTGTACACTCCCCCGTACTGGGGTATTATCCATATCCAGCCGTAACGGCAAGGTATTGATAAACAGCCCCATACCGCTGTCAGCTCCTTGCCCTGTCTGCATCCGCCCAAACAATACAGTGCCGAATACCACTTTCTCCTGTCCGCTGGTACGCGACAATACCTGTGCCCAAGCCAGATGGCACAGCGCCGCCAGACTGACACCCAAACGCCGAGCCTGACTACGCAAGCGGTTGTTCAGTATCGCGGGCAACATTCGGTACGATTGGGTCATCTGAGAACCATCCCGATGTACTTCCGTCAATCCGAACGGCAACGTCGGTTCATCCACATCTGCCAACATGTCAGTAAAGAAACGGGTATGCTCTGCCTGATTCACCCCAAGACGAACCTGAGCCACCAGATTGCGGAAAGGGACCGGTGCCGGTAAGCTCTCTTCCTGCCCGGCAAGGTACGCCTGAACTTCGCGGCTCATCACTTCCATTGCGGTATGATCGCCAATCAGATGATGCTGTAATTGCAGCGCAATCCAGCGACCATCCGTTTCCTGTGCAATAACAAAACGTAACAGTGGCGCCTGGCCCAGATCGAGACGATGCTGACGCGGATCAAAACGTTGAGCCAATTGCTCATAAACCGGCCCGTCAGCAGGATCTAATATCAGTTCCACAACTGATAACGGCGCCTGACGCCAGACTACCTGAACCGGCGCAGATAATCCTTGCCAGATAAAAGCAGTACGTAGAGTATCGTGGCGATTAACCACCTGTTGCACTGCCGCCAGATAACGATCCAACAATGAACGATCAGCAAAGACCATCTGGCTGACCAATAGATATGGATCGCCTTCATTACTTAATAAGTGGTGGAACAGAATCCCGTCCTGCAACGGTGACAAAGCATAGATATCCTGAATATTAGTCATCCCACATGGTACTTGTGCAATGATATGGTCAATCTCAGTTTGGGTCAGCTCAACCAACGGCAACATTTCAGGTGTGAGTGCCGTGGTGGCCGGTGTGATGACATTCTCCGGCACCACCACCGCTTGTGACTGCCCTACTGTTTGGGCAAATGCGGACAACACCGGAGATTGGAACAGATCATACACCGCCAGCGTTAATCCCGCGTTACGCAGACGTTCAATCATTCGCACCGCAAGCAGAGAATGGCCGCCCAAGGCAAAGAAACTGTCATGCCGACTGATCTGTTCGATACCCAACAACTCGCCCCAGATAGCGGCCAATAAGGTTTCTGTTTCCCCTTCCGGCGCTGCATAAACCTGACGAGCAAAGGCATCCGCCCCCGGCGCTGGCAGTGCTCGGCGATCCAGCTTACCGCTTGGGGTCAGAGGGAAGGCATTCAGGCGTACAAAAGCGGCCGGCACCATATAATCAGGCAAAATGGCGCTCAGATATTCACGCAGGCTCACCGTCAATCCGTCATCTGGCTCTGCCACCACATAAGCCACCAGCCGTTTGTCCTGCCCGTCACTTAACGCCAGCACCAACGCGCCACTTACCGCAGGATGCTCCGTCAGCCGCGTTTCAATTTCTTCCGGCTCAATACGGAACCCCCTGATTTTAACCTGCTGATCGTTACGGCCAACGAATACCAGATTGCCGTCTGGCAGGTAACGGGCTAAATCCCCGGTGCGATACTGGCGGGCATCAGGTTCATTACTAAACGGATCTGTTAGGAAACGTTCAGCGGTCAACCCAGGACGATTGAGATAACCACGAGCAACACCCACGCCACCGATATACAATTCCCCCACTGCCCCCAACGGTACCGGCTGACCATAAGCATCCAGCAGATAAACCCGTGTGTTGGTTGTTGGGCGTCCAATAGGAACCCATGCATCTGTATAGTCTGATGGGCAAGACCAAGAGGTGGCGCAAACCGTAATTTCCGTCGGGCCATAATCATTGAATAGATTTGCCCGATCACACAACGTCCGGAACAGGGTTGAACCTGGCGCTTCTCCTGCAAATATTAACGTAGGCTTTATCGTTATTACCGGTAAATCGCTCTCTTCCCGGAACAGAGCCGGTGGCAGGAAAGCGTGCGTTACTGCTTGTTTTTCGAGATAAGACCAAAGACGACGCGGATCATGACGGATGATATCGGTAGGAATAACCAGACAGGCCCCGCCACTTAACGCGGTCATGATTTCCGAGACACTGGCATCAAAACCTGATGAAGCAAATTGCAATATCCGACTGGTTTCATCAACGCTAAATCGGGTAATTTGAGCCAGAGCCAAGTTAACTACCCCGCGATGTTCCACCATCACCCCTTTCGGCGTGCCGGTCGAACCTGAGGTGTAAACCACATAGGCTAAATGTCGTTCAGTCAATTCAGGTATCTGAGGATTACTGTCCGCCTGGTCAAACAGGATATTCGGATCGAGCATAATCAAGTCTGCAAGCGCCTTCTCACCCAACGCAGTACGTCCGGTATTATCCGCCAACAAAATAGCCGGTTCGGCATCAGCCAGAATATGCCCCAGACGCTCGCCCGAATAAGTCGGATCCAGCGGCACATAGGCGCCACCGGCTTTCAGCACCGCTAACAACCCAACTATCATTGCTGGTGAACGCGCGACACAAATCGCCACTCGCTGATCCGGCATTACACCCAACGTAATCAGTTGATGCGCCAGCCGATTAGCACGCACATTTAATTCAGCATAACTGAGGATATGCCGTTCATAGACTAGCGCCGTGGCATCCGGATTTTTCTCTGCCCATTGCTCAAACAGTCGGTGAATACAACTGTGATCTGGATACGACATTTCGGTCGTGTTCCAGGTTTCCAATAACAGTTTGCGTTCCGCCACGGTCAGGATATCGATTTTCCCAACCGGCTGTTGAGGGTTAGCCGCCATCGCCCGCAATACGGTATGGAGATAGCCCACCTGCCGCTCAATAGTCGCTTGATCAAATAGCGCGGTGGCATAATTCAGATAACCGACAATTTGACCGTCCACCTCAGACAGGCTCAATTCAAGATCAAATTTAGCGATATCGATGAGTTGCTCGACAGGTGAAACCGTCAATCCCGGCAGCCGCCATTCCGTGTTCTCATTATTCTGCCAGGCAAACATCACCTGAAACAGCGGGGTATGCGCCAGTCGGCGTGGCGGTTGCACGATTTCCACCACCTGCTCAAAAGGCAGGTCCTGATATTCCTGTGCCGCCAGCGCGGTTTGTCTCACCCGCGCCAGCAATTCCGCCACATTCAGTGCACCGGATAAATCCATCCGCAACGCCAGCGTATTCACAAAGAAACCAATCAGAGATTCCACTTCCTGCCGACTACGACCGGCACTCGGCGTACCGATAACCAGATCTTCCTGGCCTGATAGACGCGACAGAACCGTCGCCCAAGCCGCTAACAGGGTCATAAATAACGTGACACCCTGCTGCTCACTCAAACGTTTAAGGGATTGGGTTAACTCCGCATCCAGACTGACGGGTAAGATATTTCCGGCAAATGACTGCTGAGACGGACGTGGCCGATCAGTAGGCAAATCCAAGAGAATCGGCGCATCGATCAGTCTCGCACGCCAATAATCAGATTGGGACTGTATACGTTCAGCCGACAGCCATTGACGCTGCCAAGCGGCGTAATCAGGATACTGAATCGTCAACGGAGACAATGGATCCGGTTGCCCGGTAAGAAAAGCGGTGTAAAGGGTGTTCAATTCACGCATCAATACGCTGACAGACCAGCCATCGAAAATAATATGATGCTGAGTCAGCAGGAAAACGTGTTCATCATTAGCCAGTCGTACCAGAGCGGAACGAATTAACGGGCCACGAGCAAGATCAAACGGTGTTTCAACTTCCTGAACAGAGAAAGACGTAAGCTGCGCCTCCACATCAGGTGTATTACGCAGATCATATTGCTTCATCGGCAAGCCCAATGCCGCTGGCAACAATTCCACCTGCGGCTGGCCGTCAACAGCAACAAAAACAGAACGCAACGCTTCGTGACGGGCAAACAGCGTATCAAGCGCCTGCTGCCAGGCGGCGATATCCAGGCGACCCTGCAAACGCAAAGCTAGCGGAATATGATAGGTCTCACTCACTCCCTCAAACTGCGCCAGGAACCACAGGCGCTGTTGCGCAAATGACAACGGCAATTGGCCTTCACGGGACAACGGAATGATAGCAGGCAATGCCTCGCCTGATTCATCAAACCGAGCACGCATCGCCTCAGCAAAATCCACCAAAGACGGGAATGTAAACAGCGTGGACAGCGGTAATTCAATCCCCAACGCCGCTAGCCGGTTTATCATTCGCACCGCCAACAGCGAATGGCCGCCCAATGCGAAAAAGTTGTCATACCGGCTAATCCGCTCAACACCCAGTAATTCACGCCAGATAGCGGCCAGTGTGGTTTCCATCTCCCCTGACGGCTCGGTGTAAATTTGCCGGGCAAAATCTTCTTCCCCCGGTACCGGTAGCGCCCGACGGTCCAGCTTGCCATTCGGGGTCAGCGGGAAAGCATCCAGGCGGACAAAAGCGGCCGGCACCATATAATCCGGTAACACCGCACTTAAGTGAGTACGCAGACGATTGATCAACTCTTCATTCTCTTCTGCCACCACATAAGCCACCAACCGTTTGTCCTGACCATCGCCCAATACTAGAACAACGGCTTCACTCACCACCGGATGTTCCATCAGCCGGGCTTCAATTTCCCCCGGTTCAATGCGGAAACCACGAATTTTCACCTGCTGGTCATTACGGCCCAGGAATTCCAAATTGCCATCCGGTAGATAGCGGGCCAAATCCCCGGTTCGGTATATCCGGGCATCCGGTTCATCACTAAACGGATCCGGCAGAAAACGTTCTGCGGTCAGTTCAGGACGATTAAGATAACCACAGGCAACCCCATCTCCACCGATATAAATTTCCCCTTCCGCACCCAACGGTACTGGTTGACCACTTGTATCCAACAGATAAATTCGCGTATTGGCTATCGGTCGACCAATAGGGATTCTCACCACTTCCGACGGTAACACGGTAATACGGTAGGTGCTGGTAAAGGTGGTCCCTTCACTTGGTCCATAAGCATTCAATAATTGTTGAGGTGGGTTATTACGCAGAACCTGCTTAATCACATGTGGCTCCAACACATCGCCGCCGACCATCAGGATTTTGAGTTGAGGAAGAACCGGGGATAACTCTGCCGCCAGCCGATTAAACAGCCCAACACTCAGCCACAGTACGGTAATGCGATAAATCTGTAATGTCTGGGCAAACTCTCTAGGCGTTAGCACAGTAGCATGATCAATCACCACCAGCGTACCGCCATTCAACAAAGGCGCCCAAACTTCAAAAGTGCTGGCATCAAAAGCCGGGTTAGCTGCAAACGCCACCCGATCATCCGGCCCAATTTCGGCGTATCCGTTATTAATCACCAACCTAACTACCGCCCGATGCGGCACCATTACCCCTTTGGGTGTACCGGTTGAGCCGGAGGTATACATAATATAAGCCAGCTCAGTACTGGAGCAGGGCAAGTCAGGATTGCAGTAATCCCTCTCCCTGATAGAGCCGATCTCATCGGCTAGGTCAACCGGGATATCAGTAATCAATAATTTGGCTGAACAGTCGTTTATCAGCCAGTGCTTCCGCTCATCTGGCACTCGGGAGTCGATCGGCACATAAACGGCACCGGCCTTGAGGATAGCCAACTGAGCCACCACCAGTTCAATAGAACGTTCTAACTGCACGGCGACCCGGTTATCCGGCTGGATACCCTGCCCAATTAACCAGTGAGCCAATTGGTTGGCACGGGCATTTAATTCGGCATAGTTGAGAATGTGTTCTCCATACACCAGCGCTATCGCATCAGGAGTGCTTTCTACCTGTTGTTCAAATAGCTGGTGAATACAACGCTGGTCCGGATATGGTGCCTGAGTCGCATTCCAGATCTCCAGCAACAACCTTTTTTCTGCTGCCGGCAAGATATTCAATGCCCGTACTGGTGTCTCTGGTCGCTGCTCAAGGGCCTCCGCCAGGCTTTCTAGCGCCTGTTGCATATAACCACATATCCGCTCCGGATCAATCGGTTGAATAATTTGCGCCGTCAACCCCAGTGCATGACCAAAATCCTCCACCGACAAGACAAACGGATAGTTCGTGCGCTCTTGCTCGCTAAGGACTTCAATACCGCTGATGATTGCATCCGTGATAACCGGCTGAGCACTATGCCGGTAGTTCAGCAAAGCACTAAAGAGAGGCGCTTCCCCCGATACCCTACTGCAACGTTGAGCCAGCGCCAGCGACGCATGTTCATGCTCCAGCAATCCAGCTAACCGGGTATGGGCTAACCGCACACTCTCCTGTACCGAGGTATCATCCATATCCAGCCGCAACGGCAAGGTATTGATAAACAGCCCCATGCCGCTGTCAGCCCCTTCCCCTGTCTGCATCCGCCCAAACAGCACGGTGCCGAACACCACTTTCGTCTGTCCGCTAGTACGCGACAAGACCTGTGCCCAGGCCAGATGGCATAACGCAGCCAAACTGACGTCCAGACGCCGAGCCTGACTGCGCAGACGATCATTTAACGTAATGGATAACATCCGGTGCGATTCCGTTACCTGTGAACCATCCCGATGGACTTCCGTCAACCCGAACGGCAACGTTGGCTCGTCCACTTCAACCAACATGTCAGTAAAGAAGCGAGTATGTTCGGCCTGACTCACCCCCAACCGGGCCTGAGCCACCAAATTGCGGAAAGGGACCGGCGCAGGCAAGCTATCTTCCTGTCCGGCAAGATAAGCCTGAACCTCACTGCTCATCACTTCCAGCGTCGTATGGTCGCCAATTAGATGATGCAGCAATTGCAGTACGCTCCAGCGGCCATTCTCCTCCTGCGCTATCGCAAAGCGCAGCAAAGGTGCTTGGTTCAAGTCGAGGCGATGATGACGAGGGTCAAAATATTGAGCTAACTGGTCACGAATCGGCCCATCAACCGGATCTAATGTCAGTTCAGTGACTGACAATTGAGCCTGTCGCCAAACCACTTGAGCCGGTGCCGATAGCCCTTGCCAAACAAAGGCGGTACGCAGAATATCGTGACGGTTAATCACCTGTTGCATTGCCGCCAGATAACGATCCAGCAATGGACGATCAGCAAAATTCATTTGGCTGATTAATAGATACGGATCACCTTTATTCGCCAGCAGATGATGGAACAGAATGCCATCCTGCAACGGTGACAGGGCATAAATATCCTGAATATTGGCAACTCCACCCGGCACCTGTTCAATGATATGGTCAATTTCAGACTGAGTGAGATCAATCAACGGCAACATTTCGGGTGTAAGTGCTGTGATCGCCGGGGTAATGACATTTGTCGGCACTATCACCGCCTGTGACTGTCCTACTGTTTGGGCAAATTCAGATAACACCGGGGATTGGAATAAATCCCGTACCGCCAGTGTTAACCCCACATTACGCAGACGTTCAACCATCCGCACCGCCAGCAACGAATGACCACCCAGAGCAAAGAAACTGTCGTGCCGACTGACCTGTTCAATACCCAACAACTCACTCCAGACAGCAGCCAGCAGGGTTTCTGTCTCTCCTTGCGGCGCTTCAAAAACCTGACGGGCAAAGGCTTCTGCCCCTGGCGCTGGCAACGCTCGGCGATCCAGTTTGCCATTTGGCGTCAACGGCAAGGTATCCAAGCGTACAAAAGCTGCCGGTACCATATAATCCGGCAAAATGGCACTCAGATAGACACGCAAACTGTTAACCAGCCGGTCATCCGCTTCTGCCACCACATAAGCCACCAACCGTTTATCCTGATCATCGCCCAAAGCCAGCACCAGCGCTTCATTCACCGCCGGGTGTTCCGTTAAGAGGGCTTCGATTTCCCCCGGCTCAATACGGAAACCACGGATTTTCACCTGCTGGTCATTACGGCCCAGGAATTCCAGATTGCCATCCGGCAGGTAGCGGGCCAAATCCCCGGTTCGGTACATCCGGGCATCGGGCTCACCACTAAATGGATCAGCCAGAAAGCGTTCCGCCGTCAAATCGGGGCGGTTGAGATAGCCTCGCGCCACCCCCACGCCGCCAATATATAACTCTCCAACCGTGCCTAACGGCACCGGCTGGCCGTCAGTATTCAGCAAATAAACCTGTGTGTTAGCTGTCGGACGTCCAATAGCAATGACACCCTCAGTGTAGTCTGACGGACAACGCCAGGTGGCCGCACACACCGTGATTTCCGTTGGACCATACGCATTAAACACCGTTGCCCGACGACTCAGTGCTTGAAGCAACGTTGCGCTGGGTGCTTCACCACCGAGTATCAACGTCGGTCTTATTGTCATCTCCGGCACATCGGTCCCTTCCCGGAACAAGGCCGGTGTCAAGCAAGCATGGGTTATCGCCTGTTCTTCCAGATAATGCCAGAGATAGCGGGGCTCCTGACGAACCGTATCGGCAGGGATCGCCAAAGTGGCCCCACTGCACAATGCCATCATGGTTTCCCAGACACCGGCATCAAAGCCAAATGAGGCAAACTGCAACATCCGGCTACCCGGATGAATATCAAACTGAACGATTTTTTCCTGAATCAGGTTAACCAGCCCACGATGTTCGACCATCACGCCCTTTGGTATGCCAGTCGAACCGGAAGTATAAATCACATATGCCAGATGGCGTGGGATTAATGCCAGTACTTGCGGATTACTATCCGGTTGGTTTGGTAATGAATTTGGGTCCAGTACAGTTAACGCCGCCAGCACTTTTTCGCCTAACGCGGCACATCCAGTATCATCTGCCAGCACAATAGCTGGCACAGCATCAGTTAAAATATGAACCAGACGCTCCCCCGGATAAGCCGGGTCTAGCGGTACATAGGCGCCCCCGGCTTTCAGTACTGCCAGCAGCCCCACTATCCGCGCTGGCGAACTCGCGACGCAAATTGCCACCCGCTGTTCTGGTGCCACTCCTAACGTAATCAGTTGATGCGCCAGCCGATTAGCACGGGCATTTAATTCAGCATAACTGAGGGCTTGTCCTGCATATACCAGCGCTATGGCATCCGGGCTTTTCTCCGCCCATTGTTCAAACAGTCGGTGAATATAACCGTAATCTGGATACGATATTTCGGTCGCATTCCAGGTTTCCAATAGCAACTTGCATTCCGCTACGGTCAGGATATCGATTTTCCCGACTGTCTGTTGAGGGTTAGCCACCATCGCCCGCAATACGGTATGGAAATAGCCCACCTGCCGCTCAATAGTCGCTTGATCAAATAGCGCGGTGGCATAATTCAGATAACCGACAATTCGGCCATCCACCTCAGACAAACTCAATTCAAGATCAAATTTAGCGATATTGATGAGTTGATCGGCAGGTGAAACCGCCACTCCCGGCAATTGCCATTCTGCGTTCTCATTGTTCTGCCAAGCAAATACCACTTGGAACAGCGGGGTGTGCGCCAGTCGGCGCGGCGGTTGCACGATTTCCACCACCTGTTCAAATGGCAGGTCCTGATGTTCCTGTGCCACCAGCGCGGTTTGCCGCACCCGCGCCAGTAATTCCGCCACATTCGGCGTACCGGATAAATCTATCCGCAACGCCAGCGTATTCACAAAAAAGCCAATCAGGGATTCCACTTCCTGCCGACCGCGACCAGCACTCGGCGTACCAATAACCAGATCTTCCTGACCCGACAGGCGTGACAGCACTGTTGCCCAGGCAGCTAACACGGTCATAAATAACGTGACGCCCTGTTGCTCACTCAGGCGTTTAAGAGATTGGGTTAACTCGGCATCCAGACTGACGGGCAATAAGGCCCCGGAAAATGACTGCTGAGGCGAACGTGGCCGGTCAGTAGGTAAATCCAGCAGAACCGGTGCATCAATCAGCCTCACACGCCAATAATCAGATTGGGACTGTATGCGTTCAGCCGACAACCATTGACGTTGCCAGGCGGCGTAATCAGGATACTGAATCGCCAATGGCGGCAACGGATCTGACTGCCCCGCCAGAAACGCGGTGTAAAGGGTGCTCAATTCACGCCTCAACACGCTGACAGACCAACCATCGAAAACAATATGATGCAGGGTCAACAAGAAAACGTGATCATCGTCAGCCAGCTGTATCAGACTGGCACGAATTAATGGACCACTGGCAAGATCAAACGGTGTTTCAACTTCCTTAGCAGAGAGGGACGCAAGCTGTGCATCCACATCAGGCGTGTTACGCAGACCATATTTTTTCATCGGCAGGCCCAATGCCGCCGACAACAATTTCACCTGCGGCTGACCGTCAACAGCAACAAAAACGGAACGCAACGCTTCATGGCGGGCAAACAGCGTATCAAGCGCCTGTTGCCAGACGACGATATCCAGTCGACCACGCAAATGCAGGGCCAACGGAATATGATAAGTCTCACTCACTCCCTCAAACTGTGCGAGGAACCACAGACGCTGTTGCGCAAATGACAACGACAATTTACCCTCACGGGATAGCGGAACGATAGCGGGCAATGCCCCGCCTGACTCATCAAACCGGGCACTCATCACTTCAGCAAAGGCCATCAAAGACGGGAATGTAAACAGCGTGGACAATGGCAATTCAATCCCCAACGCCGCTATCCGGTTCATCATCCGGACCGCCAACAGAGAATGACCGCCCAGTGCAAAAAAGTTGTCATATCGGCTAATTCGCGCAACGCCCAGTAATTCACGCCAGATAGCCGCCAATGTGGTTTCCATCTCCCCTAACGGCGCAGCGTAAATCTGCCGGGCAAAATCTTCTTCCCCCGGCACCGGTAATGCCCGTCGATCCAGTTTGCCATTCGGTGTCAACGGGAAGGCATCCAGACGCACAAAAGCGACCGGCACCATATAATCCGGTAAAACCGCACTTAAATGAGTATGCAGACGGTTAACCAATGCCTCATCCACTTCTGCCGCCACATAAGCCACCAACCGTTTATCCTGACCATCATCCAGTGCCAGCACGACCGCTTCTCTCACCGCCGAGTGTTCCATTAATCGGGCTTCGATTTCACCCGGCTCAATGCGGAAACCACGGATTTTCACCTGCTGGTCATTTCGGCCCAAGAACTCCAGATTGCCGTCCGGCAGATAGCGGGCCAAATCCCCGGTACGGTACATTCGGGTATCCGGTTCACTACTGAACAGATCTGGCAGAAAACGTTCCACGGTCAGTTCAGGACGATTGAGATAACCCCGTGCCACACCGGCCCCGCCAACATATAACTCACCTACAGCGCCTAACGGTACTGGCTGACCATACTTATCCAACAGATAGAGGGTTAAGTCCGGGATCCGCGTGCCAATAGGACTCGTTGTCTGTTCTGCATCATGGCGGCCCAGTGCTCGGTAAGTGACGTGAACCGTGGTCTCGGTGATACCATACATATTCACCAACTGAGGCAACGTCTCCTCACGCAGGGCATACCACGGTTTTAAAATACTCGGATCAAGCGCTTCCCCGCCAAAGATGATATAGCGCAAGCAGTCCGGTAACGGATTGGCGACATAACTGGCAATAAAGGCTTTGAAGGCACTGGGGGTTTGATTCAACACCGTGATACCGTGCTGACACACGAATTGATGCAGCTCCTGGGGTGAGCGGGCAATCGCGTGCGAAACCAGCACCAGTTTAGCGCCGTAGCGTAATGCCCCCCATAATTCCCATACCGAGAAGTCAAACGCTATGGAATGGAACAGGCACCAAATATCCTGCCGATTAAAGTGATACCAGGATTTAGTCGCGTCAAACAAACGCAGGATATGACGATGTTCTACCATAACCCCCTTCGGCGTGCCGGTCGAACCCGAGGTGTAAATCACATAGGCCAGATGCTGTGCCGTCAATGTCGGCACTTGCGGGTTACTGTCCGGCTGATCAGGCAAACTATTCGGGTCAAGTACCGTCAGACCTGCCAGCGCGTCCTCTCCCAGCGCATCACACCCGACGTTATCCGCCAGCAAAATAGCGGGGGCAGCATCGCTCAAGATATATGCCAGGCGCTCACCGGTATAGACCGGATCTAGCGGCACATAGGCCCCCCCGGCTTTCAGCACCGCTAATACCCCCACCACCATTGCCGGTGAACGTGACACGCAAATCGCTACCCGTTGGTCCGGCGTAACGCCCAACGTGATCAGTTGATGTGCCAGACGGTTGGCACGGGCATTGAGTTCGGCATAGCTGAGACTCTCTTCTTCATATACCAGTGCTGTGGCATCTGGACTTTTCTCTGCCCATTGCTCAAACAGTCGGTGAATACAATCGTGATCCGGATACGACGTTTCTGTTGTATTCCAAGTTTCCAACAACAGCTTTTTTTCCGCTGTCGGCAAGATATTCAGTGTTCGTACCGGTGTCTCCGGATGCTGTTCAAGCGCCGCGGCCAGACTTTCCAACGCCTGTTGCATATAACCGCATACTCGTTCTGATTCAAATGGCTGCACCACCTGAGCGGTCAATCCCAACGTAGAACCGCCGTCCTCTACTGACAGTACAAACGGATAGTTGGTTCGTTCCTGTGCACCAAGGAATTCAATACCTGGCACTACCTTATTTGGAATCGCCGACTGATCATTATGTCGATAATTCAGCAAAGCACTAAAGAGCGGAGTTTCCCCCTGCACACTGCTACAACGCTGGGCCAATGCCAGTGACGCATGTTCATGATCCAGTAATTCCGCCAGTCGAGTATGTGCTGCCTGTACACTGTCCTGTACTGGGGTATCATCCACATCCAGCCGTAATGGCAAGGTATTAATAAACAGCCCCATACCGCTGTCAGCGCCTTGCCCCGCTTGCATCCGACCAAACAATACGGTACCGAACACCACTTTCGTCTGTCCGCTGGTATGTGACAACACCTGTGCCCAAGCCAAATGGCACAAAGTCGCCAAACTGACGCCCAGACGCCGGGCCTGGCTGCGCAGGCGGTCATTCAACTTAGTGGATAACATCCGGTGCGATTCTGTCACCTGCGAACCATCCCGATGCACCTCCGTCAACCCGAATGGCAGCGTCGGTTGATCCACCTCATCCAACATGTCAGTAAAGAAGCGGGTATGTTCAGACTCACTCATCCCCAATCGGGCCTGAGCCACTAGATTACGGAAAGGGATCGGCACAGGTAAGTTCCCTTCCTGTCCGGCAAGATAAGCCTGAATTTCACCATTCATCACTTCCAGCGTCGTATGGTCGCCAATCAGATGATGCAGCAATTGCAGTACGCTCCAACGACCATCCTCTTCCTGCGCTACCGCAAAGTGCAATAAGGGTGCTTGGTTCAAATCAAGGCGATGATGTTGTAAGTCAAAATGTTGAGCTAACTGATCACGGACCGGCCCATCAATCGGGTCTAGTGTCAGTTCAGTGACTGATAATTGAGCCTGACGCCAAACCACTTGAACAGGCGCTGATAATCCTTGCCAAACAAAGGCGGTACGCAGAATATCGTGACGGTTAACCACCTGTTGCACTGCCACTAAATAACTGTCCAACAAGGCACGGTCAGCAAAGATCATCTGGCTAATAAATAGATACGGATCACCCTTATTCGCCAGCAGATGATGAAACAAAATACCGTCCTGCAATGGTGACAAACCATAAATATCTTGAATATTGGCAACCCCACCTGGTACCTGAGCCACAATATGGTCAATCTCAGTCTGAGTCAGATCAATCAACGGCAACATTTCAGGTGTAAGTACCGAGGTTGCCGGGGTAATAACATTCGCCAGCACCAATAGCACCGGTGATTGCCCTACTGTTTGGGCAAATTCAGATAACACCGGGGATTGGAATAAATCACGTACTGCCAGTGTTAACCCCACATTACGCAGACGTTCAATCATTCGTACCGCCAGCAACGAATGACCACCTAAAGCAAAAAAACTGTCGTGCCGACTGACTTGCTCAATGCCCAACAACTCGCTCCAGACAGCAGCTAGCAGAGTTTCTATCTCCCCTTGCGGCGCGGCATAAACCTGACGGGCAAAGGCTTCTGCCCCTGGCGCAGGCAACGCTCGGCGATCCAGTTTGCCGTTTGGCGTCAACGGGAAGGTATCCAAGCGTACAAAGGCTGCCGGTACCATATAATCCGGCAAAATGGCACTCAGATAGGCACGCAAGCTATTAACTAGCCCGTCATCTGCTTCTGCCACCACATAAGCCGCCAGCCGTTTATTCTGACCATCGCCCAGAGCCAGCACCAGTGCTTCGTTCACAGCCGGGTGTTCCAGCAATCGAGCTTCAATTTCCCCCGGTTCAATACGGAAACCACGGATTTTCACCTGCTGGTCATTACGGCCCAGAAATTCCAGATTGCCATCCGGCAGGTAGCGGGCCAAATCCCCGGTCTGGTACAGACGGGCATTGGGTTCACCACTAAACGGATCGGCCAGAAAACGTTCCGCTGTCAAATCAGGGCGGTTGAGATAGCCTCGCGCTACCCCCACACCGCCAATATACAGCTCACCGACCGCGCCTAACGGCACTGGCTGGCCGTCAGTATTCAGCAAATAAACTTGTGTGTTAGCTGTCGGACGTCCAATCGCAATGACGCCCTCAGTGTAGTCTGACGGACAACGCCAGGTAGCTGCACACACCGTGATTTCCGTTGGGCCATACGCATTAAACACCGTTGCCCGACGACTCAGTGCCTGAAGCAGTGTTGCGCTAGGCGCCTCACCACCGAGTATCAACGTCGGTCTTATTGTCATCACCGGCAGATCGGTCCCCTCCCGAAGTAAGGCCGGTGTCAGGCAGGCATGGGTTATCACCTGCTCTTCCAGATAATGCCAGAGATAGCGAGGTTCCTGACGAATCATGTCGTCCGGGATCGCCAAAGCAGCCCCACTGCACAATGCCATCATGGTTTCCCAGACACTCGCATCAAAGCCAAATGAGGCAAACTGCAACATCCGGCTACCCGGATGAATATCAAACTGAACGATTTTTTCCTGAATCAGGTTAACCAGCCCATGATGTTCGACCATCACGCCCTTTGGTATGCCGGTCGAACCGGAGGTATAAATCACATACGCCAGATGGCGTGGGGTTAACGCCGGTACTTGCGGGTTACTATCCGGGTGGTTGGGCAATGAATTCGGGTCCAGCACGGTCAGTGTTGCCAGTACTTTTTCGCCTAACGCGGCACGTCCAGTATCATCTGCCAGTACAATAGCTGGTTCAGCATCGGTCAAAATATGAACCAGACGTTCCCCCGGATAAGCCGGGTCTAGCGGTACATAGGCCCCCCCGGCTTTCAGTACTGCCAGCAGCCCCACTATCCGCGCTGGCGAACTCGCGACGCAAATTGCCACCCGCTGCTCTGGTGAGACTCCCAACGTAATCAGTTGATGCGCCAGCCGATTAGCACAGGCATTTAATTCAGCATAGTTAAGAACGCGTTCTTCATACATCAGCGCTATAGCGTTAGGGGTTTTCTCCACCTGTAGTTCAAACAGCCGGTGAATACATAACCGGTCAGGATATACCGTTTCAGTCGCGTTCCAGGTTTCCAGCAGCAGCGTGCGTTCAGTTTCAGGCAACAAATTAAGTTGCCAGACGGGAATGTCATTCCGTTCATCTGCCGATAATGCCAACACCTGTAAATGTTCACTCATCCGCTGAACCACTTCCGTACTCAAACGGTTTATATCGTAAATCCAGCGAAAACCACCCTGAGTATTTATCTGGAGTGTCAGCAATTCACCTAATGCATTCTGCTCCCACTGTTTATTATCCGGCGTGAAAGAGACGGCAACTCGCCACGGGCGACTTGCTGTTAATGCTGGGATAACACACAGTGAAGGAGAACAAGAAAGGAGATCACGGCAAAATGTACGATGCTGCGTCAGCCGTGCAAGCTCATCCTCCATCCAATTCGCTACCGCATACCACGGCTGATCAAACTCCACCTTAACAGTCATTGGCACCACTGGCGCCAAAACAGACAACACATCCGATTCATCTTTTACCCTATCCACACACCAGCCGATTTGGAACTCGGTTTGATGAGTCAAACGTGCAAGATAGATAGCAAATGTCTGTAACAGTGTCTGCAATGGTTTTTTTTCACCATTTTCTAATAGCGGAGATTGCCAGGCACTTAATGCCCATTCCGGTGCTGCTGACTTCCCGGCAGTTTCGAAAGGTAATTGGAGTGGCAGAAAAGAGGCAAGACGCTCACGCCAGAATGATTCACTGGGTGCCAATGCCTGGAGGATATCTTTTACATTCTGAGTCTGTTGTGAAGAAAGCAGAGGCAACTGCTTGCCTGGTCCAAGTTCTGATATATCAGCAAGTTCCCCAGCGGAGAGTAATTCTCCCTCAAGTGTGGCAAACCCTCCGAGCCTAACATCCTCACTTCCGGTTGTTACCTGCCAGGCATCCTCCTCTACAGCAATCAACGTACCAGGTGCCCCTCCAGAATAGTGATTCAGCCGTTGAAGCCAGGAAATTCGCACTATGCCCCATTTCAGTAACAGTTTCGGGCAACCCAGTGGATTTAAATAATTTTCGCCAAAATCTAATGCCCGTACTAAAGCTGAAAGTACCTCACCCGACTGCTGCCAACACAGATACCCCCCACCATCGGGACGACGAGACTGAGCATAAAAACTTCGTTGTGTCAGATCCTGCGGATAAGTCACCAACTTTTCCTGCTCAAGATCCCGAAGCAATTTGATAAACCCTTCCTGAGCTGCCTGATAGCATTTCAGATTCAATGAAAATGCATTATCGTGTTCCTCAATAGATACCGGCCATTGCACCGCTATATCACCGGTATCCACCGCCGCCTCAATACAATGCCACGAAATGGCGTAATGTGTCTCCCGCGCTAACAGTGCCCAAGAAGTGGCATGACTTCCCGCATAACGTGGCAAGGGGCTATTGTGATAATTAAAAGCACCGCAGCGAATCTGCCCAATCAGCGACGCAGGCAGGATAATCGGATTAACGATGGAGAACAGCCAGTCCACAGGATGTTGTGCAATTTGCGCTTGTAATGCCTCGACAGAGTTCACACAAACTATCCCTTGCCGGGCAGCCCATGTTTGCAAAACGGTATCGATAGTCAGTATTGTATGTATCGTATGCCCAGCCGCTTGAATTTGTTCGGCACAGAATACTGCAAGGGTCGTTCCCCCAACCACGATGCAGCTACGTGACAGAGCAGGTATATTCTTTACGTTATTGGTTATATTTTCTGATGTCTGAGAGAGAAGTTCGTCTTTAAGGATACTTTTCGCTTTTTTAGTAATGCTATCTTTCATCTACTACCTCAATAAATCTGTTAGATATCTGGCAACTATCATTCTTGGCAATCATCACAAGTGTTTTTTTTATTTTTACCCTACTTATCCTAGGTGGAATAAAAACGGGCATGTTAAGCATTAATTAAAATATTCAGGCAACGTTTTCTCTCTAGGATTGGATGTAAATAACTGCTTTATTAGCAACTCTGTAATGATAACTTTCCCAATAACGGGAAATGGTCATTCATGAAACGTAAATATATGTTCTATTTCATCCTTATTTTTTGGATAAGCACTTTTGATTGACACTTAATTCCATAATTTAGACTAGAACCTCAACGACTATTAACACGAACTTACTTTGGTAACTTATTGCAAAATAAGAATTTCCCTTCAAATAAGCAGCAGGAGGCAAGTAACATGCCATATCAAATACAACTTATTAAACATTTACAAAGACACCCCGTACATTTAATTACTTTAAAATATAAGTTCAGGCTAAAATTAATTTCAGCACATGTTATCCTACGATAATAAATCGCTATAATTAATGTAAAAGTTAGTTACCTTTAACTCCATAAGGAAATAATTTCCAATTAAAATCAATCTAACTATATTAGATTGTTATAATATAGCTGAGATCAACATTGGTGAAATACCGTATTAATTATTAAGCAACATATTCTAAGAGAGCCCTTCTTTAGATAGATATGAATTATCGGATATCAAACGATATTTACCATCGCATGATGTAAATTGAAATGAGGTCTCATACCTTTTAGCTTGTAAACACCAGTGAACACATATATTAAAATCCCCTCCTCCACAATCAATATTAAAGGAGGGACATTTTATCTCCCAGAATCTACTACAGATTAAGAGCAAGTCTTTTACAGTTAAATTTAACAAAAACCGCCGTCAATCCTCGCCAATGCGAGGCTGTCACAAATGGAATCTTCATTTTTATCAGCCACTCAATCTGCCATTACTAACGAACGATAAGCCTTTTTTACCTTCCATAAATAGCGTGGAGCCTGAGGTGCTGGATGATTATCTTGAACATACTGATAAAACTCATCCGGCGTCATTCGGTTTATTTTATTAACGGCTAATTGACGATCTACACTAAAAGTACGCAAAAGAGCACCCGCACCATTTACGTAGGCAACAATAGTGGCATAGTAGAGGGTTTCAGGATTATCAATACCTGCCAGATGCTGCTCTTTCAAGATACTGATATAAGCAGTGCCAAGATCGATATTGGTTTTAGGATCTTTCAACTCACGAATTGTCGGCTGACCAAAACGCCCCTTCTGCCGATATACATCCCGCCCTGCGGTCGATGCTTTAATCTGCATAAGACCAATTGCATTCGATTTACTGACCGCATCAGGGCGAAAACCGGATTCAACTTGAATAATAGCTCTGATAAGCGTTTCATCAACGCCGTACCGATTGGATGCCTGTTGAATAAATGTGTCAAAAGGCGTTGGCGGGAAAGAAGAAATTCTAGCTGCATCGGCAGTATTGCTAAGCATACGTTGCTGACCGGACTGTTTACCCGCATTTATTTGCTGAGCATTTCTCTCAGCACAACCGACTAACAGCACGACCAGTGCCACAAAGCTCAGTCTTAATTTCACCCTATAATCCTCTGGATCAAATTTTACTAAAGCGCAGCATATACAATTTCGTTTACAATCTAAAAATATTTTTACTTAACTTTTCACTGTATTCGTGTTCATATCATATGGAATGACTATTCATATGGAACGACTATCGCAATAATCGTTGTTTCCAGATTTTATAATCTTGACTTTACTTAAATGATATTGATAATCGTTATCATATACTTATAACAAGTAAGGTTTGAATTGATGAAGAAAAAACTTTCTCTGCTTTTACTTTCTCCTCCTGCCCTGGGAATTATGCCGATTCTCTTATCTATCATTCTATTTAGTCATCAGGTATCCGCCGCCAAACAATTTAAAGTTGTCACGACCTTTACCATCATTCAAGATATCGCACAAAACGTAGCAGGCGACGCAGCAATTGTTGAATCAATTACTAAACCTGGCGCCGAAATCCATGATTACCAACCTACCCCCAAAGATATTATAAAATCTCAACATGCTGATTTGATCCTTTGGAATGGACTAAATCTAGAACGCTGGTTTGAACGCTTCTTTGAAAACCTTAAAGATGTACCTGCTGTTGTTATTACTGACGGCATTGAACCACTACCTATCCGTGAAGGGCCTTACAACGGGAATCCTAATCCTCACGCCTGGATGTCGCCCACAAATGCTTTGGTCTATATCGAGAATATCCGCCAAGCATTTGTAAAATACGATCCTGAAAATGCAGAAATTTATAATAGGAATGCCAAAGCCTATGCTGAAAAAATCGCGCAATTGGATTCTCCACTGAGAGAACGTCTTTCCCGTATTCCACAGGATCAACGTTGGTTAGTCACCAGTGAAGGGGCTTTTAGCTATTTGGCTAAAGATTACCAATTCAAGGAAGTTTATCTATGGCCAATTAATGCGGAAGAACAGGGTTCACCACAACAAGTTCGTCATGTTATCGATACTGTAAGAGCAAATAAAATCCCAGTTGTGTTTAGTGAAAGTACAATTTCAGATAAACCCGCTAAACAAGTCAGTAAAGAAACAGATGCCCGTTATGGTGGCGTTCTTTATGTAGATTCACTCTCCGGCAGTGACGGCCCAGTACCAACTTATATTGATTTACTGAACAAAACTGTAGATACAATCGCAAAAGGATTTAATCAATGAATAGCAATATGCTGTTTGAACGTCCTCATTTAGTCGTCGATGACGCCACTGTGACTTATAACAACGGTCACACAGCTATTTATGATGCAAGTTTTTCTATCACCGGTGGAACTATCTGTGCATTGGTGGGCATTAACGGTAGTGGTAAATCCACACTGTTTAAGACCATCATGGGGCTGGTAAGCCCATCTCAGGGAAAAGTAACTCTGAGTGATATGCCAGTCAAAAATGCTTTGAAGAAAAATATTATTGCATATGTCCCTCAGACAGAAGAAGTCGACTGGAACTTTCCCGTATTGGTTTCTGATGTCGTTATGATGGGCCGCTATGGGAAAATGGGATTCCTGAGAATCCCAAGTAAAAAAGATCACCAAGCGGTTGATAAAGCCCTTGAACGTGTCGGCTTAACCGCCCTACGCAACCGGCAAATCGGCGAACTCTCCGGCGGACAGAAAAAACGGGTTTTTCTTGCAAGGGCTCTGGCTCAGGAAGGCAAAGTTCTATTACTGGATGAACCTTTCACTGGTGTTGATGTAAAAACAGAAAATGCCATCATTGACCTACTATGTGATTTACGTGATGAGGGCCATCTGGTTTTGGTTTCCACACATAACCTTGGTAGCGTGCCTGAATTCTGCGATCATGTCATCTTAATCAACCGGACTGTTCTGGCAAGCGGCCCAACAGAAACAACTTTCACCCAAAAAAATTTAGAGATGACTTTTGGTGGAGTGCTTCGTCATATTAATCTATCCGGCCCGGAATTACATGATGATGATGATCCACGCTCCTTGACGGTTATTACTGATGATGAACGCGCAGCCGTATTTTATGGTCATGATCACCATGTTCCGCCGCGGCAGAGTCAGCATAAGGAGAAGCGCCAATCATGACAGAACTTTTGCTGCAACCTTTTCACTACAATTACATGGTAAAAGCCATCTGGGTTAGTGCCATCGTCGGTGCCGTCTGTGCTTTCCTTTCTTCCTACCTGATGCTAAAAGGCTGGTCATTGATGGGAGATGCTCTCTCTCACTCCGTTGTGCCTGGCGTCGCCGGTGCTTACGCATTAGGTCTCCCTTATGCAGGTGGGGCTTTTTTTACCGGAATGCTGGCAGCGCTATCCATGACTCTGGTTCGTCATATCACTCGTTTACGTGAAGATGCGGTAATCGGGTTCATTTTTTCCACTTTTTTTGCCGCCGGGTTGTTAATCGTTTCTCTCAATCCTACTTCTGTTAACGTACAAACCATTATTTTCGGCAATATCCTTGGCATCGCTGATGAAGATGTTCTCCAGGTTGAAATCATTATCGCAATTTCATTTATCGTGCTCATGTTTATCTGGAAAGATTTGCTCGTTGTCTTTTTTGATGAAACGCACGCACGCTCTATCGGCTTATCTCCCTTGCGGATGAAAATCATTTTTTTTACTTTGTTGAGTGCTTGTACTGTCGCAGCTCTACAAACTGTCGGCGCTATTCTAGTGATTGCAATGGTAGTCACTCCAGGCGCAACAGCTTATTTATTAACTGACCGCTTTAAGCACCTGCTGATCATTGCTGTTGCTATTGGCTCTCTGACCAGTGCATTTGGCGCTTACCTAAGTTTCTTCCTTAACGGCGCTACTGGTGGTGTCATTGTCACACTGCAAACCATTATTTTCCTGCTAGCATTTTTCTTTGCGCCAAAACATGGACTATTCGCTTCACGTATGCGTGCCAAAAAAGAATCCTCGACATTGGCTCAGGAGACACAACCATGAATGAGTTAATACAGTTACTCACTGAGCCGTTTATGTTTCCATTTATGCAACGAGCGATATTCGCCGCGATTGTAACAGGTGCGGTATGTGCAATGCTCTCTTGCTATCTGGTTCTTAAAGGCTGGTCGTTAATGGGAGACGCCATTTCTCACGCTGTATTACCCGGTATTGTGCTGGCTTTCGCTGCCGGTATACCACTGGCTATTGGCGCATTTCTTTCCGGTATTTTTTGTGCTGTTGCAACGGGATATCTGAAAGAACATAGCCGGATAAAAGAAGATACTGTCATGGGAATTGTCTTTTCAGGCATGTTTGCCTTTGGTTTAGTTCTTTTTGCCCGTATGGATACCGACCAACATCTCACTCATATTCTGTTCGGAAATATACTAGGGATCACTAAAGATGAGTTGAACCAAACATTATGGATTACCGGCATCACTATGGCGGTGGTACTGCTAAAGCGCAAAGACTTTATGCTTTACTGCTTCGATCCGAACCAAGCGCGCGTTGTGGGATTACCTGTTAAGCTTTTGCATTATGGTTTGCTTTGCCTGCTGTCCATGACCATCGTCGCTTCCCTGCAAGCAGTGGGAATGATTTTGGTTATTGCAATGTTAATATCGCCAGGCATTATCGCTTTCATGTTATGCCGCAGTTTTGACCGAATGTTAATTGTCGCTATCATTGCATCGGTCAGTTCCTGTGTCCTGGGTACTCTGATCAGTTTCCACATTGATGGCGCAACGGGACCATGCATTGTTATTGTTCAAGCTATCTTCTTTACACTAGCACTGGCTTACAATCAGATAAAACTTGTAAGAACAAAATCTAAACGTAAAACGTATCAAGCTGCTCTACAAATCTCTAACGAACCCAACCAATAACAAAAAGGGTTATATCTGTTTTGAGATATAACCCTGTTAATCATATTTTTTACCTGATCATATATTTTCTCTGACTATAATTGTTCATAAAGTAATTGACGACGTAGAGAGGTGAACCATGTGGCAAGCAATAAATCGTTTGTTAAACGAACATTTCGGTGTTGCTGAAATTCACGATAAAACTGAGTTAGCCGGAGGGGACATCCACCAAGCTTGGCGAATCACACATGGAAAACGACAAATTTTTGTCAAATCAAATCTGCGGGAAATGCTCCCTGTCTTCAAAGCAGAATCAGAACAACTTGAACTCTTGGCACGCAGCCAGACTATCCGTGTTCCAACTGTTTATGGTATTGGCAACACCCGTGACCATAGCTTTCTCTTGCTTGAATTTCTGCCTTTAAAATCTTTTGACCCTCACAGTGCCTATTGCTTCGGTCAACAACTGGCAAAACTTCATCAATGGAGTGAGCAACCTCAATTCGGTTTTGATTTTGACAATATGCTGGCAACGACACCACAACCCAATGGCTGGCAACGACGTTGGCACCAATTTTATGCGGAAAAGCGGATTGGTTGGCAATTACAAATCGCAGCAGAAAAAAACATGATATTTGGCGACATTGATAATATCGTT